>JAPOQB010000932.1 GCA_026710965.1 Deltaproteobacteria bacterium
CGGGCCTCAAGAACGGCGTCGCGACGGGCGTGTTCATTCGCTCGATGGTCGGGCACCGCAACAACATGAGCGAGAGGGACGGGAAATCCAGCAAGTGGGTGCGGACCAAGGGCGAGCACACCACGCCGGTGGCGGGGCCCAACGCTACGCCCACCGTCTCCGCCGCCATAGCCGACGCGACCATCGTGAGCGAGATCGGCACGAAGGAAGTGTCGCTGGCCGGTGTGTTCAGCGATGCCGACGGCGACGAGCTGACCATCACCGCCACGTCATCGGACGACGCTGTCGCCACGGTGTCGGTGTCCGCCGACTACTCGACGCTGACGGTTACGGCCCAGAGCAGAGGTACGGTCACGATTACGGTAAACGCCAGTGATGGCAACGGCGGGACCGTGGACGACAGCTTCGCCGTGACGGTGAAGGCCGCGCCCGTGGTGGCCTCGGCCATTGCCGACGTGAGCGGACTGGAAGCCGGGGACAGCCGCACCGTCTCGCTGTCTGGAGTGTTCAGCGACGCCGACAGCGACAGCCTGACCGTAACCGCCGCATCATCGAACAAGGGCAAAGCCACCGTGTCGGTGGACGCCGACCAATCTAGGCTCACGGTTTCCGGCGTGGCCGAGGGAAAGGCTACCATCACTGTTACGGCGCAGGACTCCGACGGCAACACCGTCAGCGACGCCTTCGACGTAACGGTGACCGCACCGCCTAACAAAGCGCCCACGGTGTCGAGCGTCATACCGGACGCGACCATCGTCAACGAAAGCGGGACGCACCGAGCGTCTTTGTCGGGTGTGTTCGACGACTCGGATGGCGACGACCTGATCGTTACCGCCGCGTCTTCGGCTGAGAGCGTGGCCACCGTGTCCGTCGCAGCCGACTACTCGACGCTGACGGTGAGCGCAAAATCTCGCGGAACGGCGACCGTCACGGTCACGGCATCCGACGGCAACGGCGGCTCGGTCGAGGACAGCTTCACCGTTACGGTGAAAGCCGCGCCGGTGGTAGCCTCGGCCATTAGCGACGTGAGCGAGCTGGAGATTGACGCGACGCACCAGGTCTCGATGTCCGGGGTGTTCAGCGACCCTGACGGCGACGCGGTGACCGTAACCCAGGCGTCATCGTCAGACAGCGCGGTGGCGGCGGTATCGGCCGCCATTGATGGCTCGACCTCCGCGATCACCGCCATCACGGTTATTGCCAAGTCCGAGGGCACGGCCACCATCACCGTCACGGCACAGGACTCTGACGGGAACCGTGTCAGCGACGCCTTCGACGTAACGGTGAACGCGCCTGCCGCGCAGCAGCAGATCAACAACGCGCCCACGGTGTCCACAGCGATAGCGGACGCCACCATCGTCAACGAGACCGGCACGCACCGGGTAGCGCTGTCGGGCGTTTTCAGCGATGCCGACGGCGACGGCCTGACGGTGACGGCGAATTCGTCGGCTGAGAGCGTGGCAACCGTCGCCGTGTCCGCTGATTACTCGATGTTGACGGTAAGCGCCAAGTCTCGCGGAACGGCGACCATAACGGTCACGGCATCCGACGGGTACGGCGGGACGGTGGACGACAGTTTCGCCGTCAGGGTGAAGGCTGCGCCGGTCGTGGTGTCGGCGTCGGCCGACGTAACCGGCTTGGAAGAGGGATCAACCCAGGACATCTCCCTGTCCGGCGTGTTCAGCGACGCCGACGGGGACGCTCTGACCATCAGCGCCGCATCGTCGAATGAGGCCACAGCCACGGTGTCGGTGGCATCCGACGACTCCAAGCTGACGGTCACCGGAGTGGCCGAAGGCACGGCGACCATCACGGTCACGGCCCAGGACACCGACGGCAACACCGTCAGCGACGCCTTTGACGTAACTGTGATCCGGGCCCCTGAGCCGGAACCCGATCCTGTGGAACTGCCCGGCCCGGTGGTCAATCTCCAGCTGACGGCCACGGATAACGGCATCATCGTGAGCTGGCAGGCTCCGGAGAGCGGGGACGCGCCCCGGCGCTACATCGTGCACGTGAGGCCGGAGGGCGGGGCTGAGGGCAGCGGACGGACGAAGACGCCCAGGGCGAAGAAGACGAAGGTCAGCTTCGACAACCTGGAGGCGGGCAGGACCTACGAGGTGTGGGTGCGGGCCCAGAACGAGGCGGGCAAGGGTGAGCGGGTCCGTGCCGGCATCACCATCCCCGCTGCGCAATAGCGGAAAGACGGGCAGCAGCCTGCGACGGTCGCCCTTAATCTGGGCGACCGTCGCAGACGCACAGCCGTCAACGAGAGTGGTACGTGGGAAGTTTCCTGCCCGGGCTGTTCAACGGCGACGACGGTCTGACCGTAAAGCGCGGCGACCTTCACGGAGGCTGAGAAGGGTGCCGGCAGCAAACGGGGCACCGATGTCTTCGAGAATTCCGGTGGCAATGTCCGCTGAAGCGGAGGAGACGCCGCAGCAAAAAATACGCTGTGCCGGACAATCGGGCTGAAAGGCGCTGTTCGGGGCAATTGCAGCAGATCAGGCAAAAGTTTACCGCCGCTTTAGCACTTTAAGGGCTTACTTCACCTCTGATTTATCTAATGAATCTCTATAATTCTTCCTGAGTCATGGCGGCTGTCATCTTGCCGAACCGGAATCCGTTCGGGCAGGCACAGACCGCCAAACGAGAGCGGCAACCGCGCCGTCGGAGCTCCTGTCCCGCTGGGGGACAGGGACGGGAAGGCGGAACGCAGTTAAAAGGAGACCGGAAAGCCATGTTCAATGTCAGCAGGAACATCAGCAAGGCGCGCTGCCTTTTGAGGGCGGCAATGCCCGTTACCCCCCCCCCCCCCACCCCCATTATGTTCTCACCCATCTCTCTCTCCCCCCACCACCACACCCTGCCGCCGCCGTCCCCCGCCCCGCCGGTGCGCAGGGAACCGCCGCCTGGTCCGCCACGCTGACGGTGCAGTCTCTGGGCACCGCTCTCGGCTGCGATAACAGTGTTAGTGGATCCGCGTGCAGCTCAACGAGCGTGCTCACGGAGGATGCCTTCACCTACGACGGCGTGTCTTATGAGGTCATCAGGCTCCATGAAAACAACGGAACTCTCACTTTCAGAGTCAACAAGGCAATTCCGGATGGGCTCAAGTCGGCCCTGACGCTGCGCGTGGGGGCCAACCAATACGCCCTTCTTGATGCCACCTATCCCACCAGTGGCAACGGCGCCGAGGCAACCTGGAGTAACGCCGCCCTGTTCTGGTCGGCGGGCGACTCGGTCCAACTCATTCTGTCCGAGCCGCCGCCGTCGCCCGAGCCGCCGCCCGCGATACCCAGTACCACGGTGACGCTGGTCAGCAACACGGGGCAAGGGCTATCCAACAGTGGCAACATTAGTGTGGAAAATTGGATTAACGCCCAGGGATTCACGACGGGCCCTGCCAAACACGGCTACGCGCTGACGAGCATCGAGTTGCCCGTCAGACTGCTCGATGCTCTCTCTGCCACGGATGTCAGAAATTTTGTGGTGGGGTTGTGGAGCGACAGCAACGGAGTGCCGGGCACGAAGGTCGCGGACTTGGCGCCTGTGAACTTTCCGACCGGAACCACTGGTATCCACACGGTGTCCTTCGAGCCGAAGGCTACCACCACTCTGGCGGCGAATACGACCTATCACTTCGTCATCTACATGGACGCGGGCCTGGCCTTCCCCTTTCTATACGTTACGTACGACATGAACGAGGACGCGGGAGCGGCCGACGGTTGGAGCATCGAGGACGCAGCCTCCTCTTTTCTTGGCACGGGGATCCCCCTCAGCACCCCCACGGGTCCGTCGGACTGGACCTCGAGTCCTTATACAGCTATCCAGATCGGTGTGAAGGGTTTCCCAGCCCCCGCCTCCCGCTCGTCCACGCCGACGGACACGGACATGGAGGTGGCCATCTGGTCTGCCACCCTGGCGGTCAGGGACCTTGCCAATGACGGAACACTCCTGGGTTGCTCCAATGGCACGAGCTACGCGGCGGGCGACCGCTGCAACAGTCAGAACTCCCTCATGGAGGACTCCTTCACCCTCGGCGGCAACGACTTCACCATCGATGCGCTCTTTTCCGAGTACGTGAGCGAGATCGTGCCGAGATCTGTGACGTTGAGCTTTGACGGCGACAGCGTCCCGTCCAGCCTGCGCCACGGCGCGACGCTGGTTTTCGACGGGCGCGCGCTCCCCCTCTCGGGCGGCGAGGTTCAGACGTCGGGCGCCACGATAAAGTGGGCCGACACCGGCATCGGCGTCAGCGACTACGAGCCCGATCAGGTCATTGAGGTGAGCCTGCGGGTGAGCAGGCCGGGACCGGACGTGTCGGACTGGAACCCAACCGTGTTCGTGCAGGAGCTGGGCGCAGATAGGTACGGCTGCCGCAGCGGCGTCACGGTCAGTGCCATGCCCGGCAGGTCGGGCGGCGCGGAGTGCAGCGTGCCGGCCAATTTCGGCGGCAACGAGTTCAGCGTCAGCCACGTCCGCTTCGGCACGCGGGGCTACCGCGTGCTCGATCTCTACATTGAGCCCCACCGGAGCACCTCCTGGGGCGAGACCGCCTACCGGGTGGTCCTCAGGGTGGACGACGACTCCGGCACCGCGGAGCTGGGCCGGGGGATGTCGCTGGTCCTGACCACGCCCGGCGTTACCGAGAAGCGGCTACCCTTCAACGCGGCCGAGCGCGACGGGAACACCTTCCGCTGGCCCCTGTTCTTCGACGACGGCGCCCTCGGCTGGGACCAGGGGTGGGTACGGGGCGTCAAGGTGCGCATCCACCAGTTCACCGCCGGCCTGGACTACGTGCGCGTCCACTACGACGAGATGCGCGGCGGGCAGCCGGTGGACGGCTTCGGAGCCTGGCTCCCAGCCAGGGTGTCGGCTTACTTCCCCGACCGCATGGTCGCCTAC
>JAPOQB010000933.1 GCA_026710965.1 Deltaproteobacteria bacterium
GGTGGTGTGGAATTCCATCCTCCACCGCTGGTCCAAGCCCGACGAGTGGCGCGAGTTGCTGGACGCCACGGTGAAGGGCTTCGAGCGCGGCGCCCGGGCCTGGGCCAACACCAACGTGCGGCCCTTCAACAACCGCTTCAATTTGATCGACGGCCAGGAGTTCGACGAGTTCCCCACCTGGCGCGGCCTCATGTTCAGCCCCATCGAGGAGCGCCGGGCCGCGTTCCAGGATCCGGAAGTGCGGAAGAAGCTCCGCTGGGAGGTGGTCGAAAACCCCACGCCCTCGGCCTTCCACAAACGCTGGGAGCTGGTCTACATCGTCAAGCCCGCCACCGAGAAGAACGCCCACCTCAAGGGCGCCAACGTGGCCGACTACGCTCGCTCCCAGGGCAAGGACGTCTTCGACGCGTTCATGGACCTGTGCCTGGAAGAAAACCTGGAAACCGGTTTCCAGACCGCCCACACCAACGGCGACGCCGACGCCGTCGGCGCCATCGTGTCGAACCCCTACACGGTCCTGGGGCAGTCGGACGCCGGCGCTCACGTGGCCATCGACGCGGGCTTCGGCTACTGCACCCTGCTGCTGGCCAAGTACGTGCGGGAGCGCGGCGACCTCACCCTGGAAGAGGGGGTCCGGAAGCTCACGTCCATGCAGGCCGAGGTCTGCGGCATCACCGACCGCGGCCTGCTCCAGCCCGGCATGGCCGCCGACGTGGTGGTGTTCGATCCCGCCACCGTGGCCCCCCGGGAGCCCGAGCTGTTGCACGACTTCCCCGGCGGCGCCGCCCGGCTGGCCCAGTACGCGGACGGCATTCATACCGTCCTGGTCAACGGACAGGTGTCACTGGAGGACGGCGAGCCCACCGGGGAGCGCTCCGGGAAGGTGCTGCGGAACGGGATTTGAGGGACTTCCGGGAGGGCGTCGAGGCGTTCCACGAGAAACGAAAGCCGGAGTTCAAGGGACGTTGACTGTTGGTGAAGGGACGCTGGTGAGCAGACACCAATTTATGATATTATCACAAATAATACGTACCGGTCACTCCGCACTGGAGACGCGCATATGGCCACCATTCCGAAGACCGTTAGCCTCACCCATAAAAACGAAGCCTGGATCAATGAGCGCATCAGATCGGGGGATTTCGGTAACGCCAGCGAGTACATCCGCGATCTGATCCGGCGCGATGAGGAGCGCCAGACCCGCATCGATGTCATTCGCGCCGCGTTGATCGAAGGGGAGCAGAGCGGCATAAGTGGGCGTACGCCGGAGGAGATCATGGCGGCCGTGATCGAGAGTAAACGCCGGAATGGCGAGTTATAGGCTTACCAAGGCCGCCGATCGGGATTTCGAAAGCATCTTCGATTTCGGTATCGACCAATTCGGCCTGCTACAAGCGAAGGCCTACCAACAGGGGATGATCGAGCGCTTCGGCCAACTCGCGGAAAGGCCATCGCTCTATCCCTCCGTAGGGCACATCCGGCCTGGCTTCCATCGCAGCGTCTATCAGTCTCACGCTATCTACTACCGAGTAGAACCCGACGGAGTCGTGATCATCCGCATCCTGGGTCGTCAGGACGCGGATGAGGCGTTCATGGAAGAAGACGAGGGCGGACTGTATTGACATCGACGAATTTCTTTTCGTACATGCAACTGATGTTGACTCTGGATCCTGCGCGACGGAGGTAGACTACATGGTGAGTATGAGCAGAGGTCGGTTCACAACCCGTTCGGCGGCCTTGGCGGTGGCGTTCGTCATGATCTGCGCGCTGTCAGCCGCGGCAGACTACGAAGCGGGCAAGCGGGCATGGGACGCAGGCAAGCCCGCCGAGGCGTTGGCGCAGTGGCGGGGGGCTGCGGACGCAGGAGACCGCCGTGCGATGTTGGCGCTGGGGCGGCTGTATCTAAAAGGACTCGGCGCGCCTCAGGACTATGTGCTGGCCCACATGTGGTTCAACTTGGCGGCGAGCCGGGGTGAGATGGCGGCGTTGAAGGAGAGGGACGCGCTTGCGGCGAAAATGACCCCGCAGCAGGTGGCTGCGGCGCAGGACCAGGCGCGGGCTTGGCGGCCTGGCGGTGGCAGGCCGACTCCGGCATCGGCAGAGCGGCCGGCCCCTGCGCCGCCGCAGCCAGCCGCGGGCCAACCGCCGGCACGTGCGATCCGGGAGGCGCAGGAGTTGCTGACGGCGCTCGGCTACGAGCCGGGCACGGCCGACGGCAAGTGGGGTGGCCGTAGCGCCAAGGCGTATACAGCGTTCCTTCGAGACGCGGGGCTGCCGCCCGGGGATACGTTGACGCCGGAGGGGTTGCGCGCCATGCGCGGGGTGGCGAAACGTCAGGGAGCCGGAACGGTCCCCGGCGCCGGGGCAAGAGCCAAGCGGCAACAACCGGTAGCGCTGCGTCCACGCCCGGAGGCGCTACACCGGGCGGCCAAGGCGGGGGACGTCGACGGTCTGAAGGCTGCGCTGAAAGCAGGGATGGACGTAAACGCACGGGACCGGCGGGGCTGGACGGCGCTGATGCACGCGGCGAACAAGGGATACAAGCTGATGGTGGGGCCGTTATTGGAGGCGAAAGCGGACCCGGATGTGCAGGCCGCGGACGGGGCGACGGCGCTGTTCATGGCTTCGGTGCACGGGCACTCGGAGATCGTCGAGTTGCTGATGAAAGCGGGAGCGGATGTGTCGATCAAGGGGCCGAAGGGCAAGACGGCGTTGGACGTAGCGCTGGCGCGCCGAGACTCGACTTCACTTAGAGCGTTCGTATTCAGCGATTGCCCTGAGTGCCCGGAGATGGTGGTGGTGCCTGGAGGGAGTTACAAGATGGGTTCACCTGGCGATGAAGCGGAACGGAGCTCCGCCGAAGGTCCGCAGCACCGGGTAACGATGCCGAGGCCGATAGCGGTGGGGAAGTACGAGGTAACGTTTGCCGAATGGGATGAGTGCGTGGCGGGTGGCGGCTGCAACGGCTACCGGCCGGGCGACGCGGGATGGGGTCGAGGTCGTCGTCCGGTAATCAATGTAAGTTGGGAGGACGCGAAGTCGTACGTGGAGTGGCTGTCGCAAAAGACGGGGAAGGGGTACCGATTGTTATCGGAGTCGGAATGGGAGTACATGGCGAGGGCGGGGACGGTGGAGCCGTTTCATTTGGGGGGTACGATTTCCACGGATCAAGCCAACTACGACGGAGACTACACGTATGGTACGGGCCGGAAGGGTGTGGATCGGGGCAAGACCGTGTCGGTGGGTTCATTTCCTGCGAATGGCTTTGGGTTGCATGATGTACATGGGAATGTGTGGGAGTGGGTGGAGGACTGCTGGCACGGCAACTATGATGGGGCACCGGCGGATGGGAGTGCTTGGACGTCTGGCGGAGATTGCGGATCCCGCGTGTTGCGCGGCGGTTCCTGGGTCAACGATCCGAGGAATCTCCGGTCCGCCAACCGCAACTGGTTCACCGCCGGGAACTGGAGCGACAGCATCGGTTTCCGTATTGCCCGAACGCTCACACCGTGAATCTTTACCTCTTTACATCCTTGCGGGGGTCCAGGGGGCGGAGCCCCCTGGACGATCTTGATGGCACTAGCGGGTTCGTATTTCCCGTTGCGAGGCTCCGTTGACCGAGACCACAGGAGATAGGGCGCGGGAGACCGGGCCGGCCCTCGATTGCCACTACCGCTTCATCTTGTGGCTCGTGCCGGCGGTCAACCGCTTCCCCCGCGCGCACAAACTCCTTCTCGGGGACCGCATCCAAGGTACCGCCATGGAAGTCCTTGACGCTCTGATAGAAGCCACCTACAACCGGCGCCGGGACGCGCCGCTATCCCACGCCAACCTCGGCATCGAGAAGCTACGATTTCTGTTCCGCTTGGCCTATGACCTCCGCTGTCTCGATTCCCGCCGCTACGAATACGCTGCACGCTCCCTGGACGAGACCGGACGCCGCATTGGTGCCTGGAGAAAGGCGCACCAAAGCCATGACGGCGCGTGACCTCTTCGATGCCATTGCTTCCTTCCCGGCCCTTTCGGCGGCAGCGCGACGCGCAGCCTTGGGGAAGCGCGCCAAGCCTGGTGCGGCGGCGTTCCTCGCCAACCAGGAAAAGGAGGTGCTGCGGCTGGAGCGTGAGCTTCGAAGCGGCCGCTACCGGCCGGGCCGTTACCGGACCATGGAGATCTTCGATCCCAAACACCGCGTGGTTTCGGCCGCTCCATTCCGCGACCGGGTGGTCCATCACGCCTTCTGCGCGGTGTGCGAGCCTATCTTCGAGCGGGGTTTCGTCCAGGACAGCTATGCCAACCGCAAGGGAAAGGGCACGCATCGGGCCGTGGCCCGCTACGAGAGGTTCCGGGACCGCTTCCGTTACGTGCTGCGCTGCGACATTTACCGCTACTTTCCGACCGTCGACCACGAGATCCTGAAACGCGGCCTGCGCCGGCGCATCACCTGCCCGCGTACACTGGCGCTGGCGGACCGCATCATCGATGCCTCGAATCCCCAGGAGCCGGTCAGGCTGTACTATCCGGGCGACGGCCTGTTCACGCCCTGGGAGCGCCGCCGGGGCCTTCCCATCGGCAACCTGACCAGCCAGTTCTTCGCCAATGTGTACCTCGACGGGTTGGACCATTTCTGCAAGGAGCCTGGCCGTCCCCCTGATCCCGCGTGTTGCGCGGCGGTTCCTGGAACAACAAACCGAGGAATCTCCGGTCCGCCAACCGCAACAGGAACACCGCCGGGAACCGGAACAACAACAACGGTTTCCGTATTGCCCGCACGCTCCGTCGCCGGAGCCGGCGTCCCCACGGGGTCGCCGGGAGCGCCCGTGAGCGTTCAGGGGCGGCCATGATGAGAGAGGACCTGCGCCCCTCTTGCCCGCTCTTTTGCGGGGAGGGGTGCGGGTGAGCCCCGCTCTTCCAAAGGCAATTTGGATTCACTATGATACAGGGCGTGGCGACGGTTGTTTGGAGCATTGTTGGAATGGCTCTGTCGGCGACGCTGGTTGTCTCGTCGCCCGCAATGGCACGAGACGAGAGAGCGCGTCTGTTCGCATCCCACGTGCTGGCCCTGCGTAACGGGGCGGTCGCCGGCGAAGACACGGCGCTCGCCGTACTGGCGGGTATGCCGGGTGCGCCGAGGGGTGATGCCGTTGAGCTCTGGCCGCCGGTCTTCGAGAATACCATCGTGAAGCTCGGCCGGCTGCGTTCCCCCGCGCCCGTGGCGCTCTATTACAACCCGTTGCTCGACATCGCCGTATTCAGCCTGTGGCAGAAACGGGGAGAACAGTACCGTGTGACATCGACACGCGCGGTGCCGGGCGAACGTCTTGCCGAAGTAGCGGCGCCCGTGGCGTTGCAACCGCCGTGGACCAAGGACGAGACCTCACCGATTGCGGCGCTCCGTGGTATCTCCGCCAACCGTCTCGGGTCTTTTCGCAAGGCTCATCCGGCTTCTGCCGTGGAGGGAGGCCAGGAGGGCGTCACCTTTGCGACGGCGGCCAAGGATATGCGAGCGGTCCTGCCCCGGCTTGCGTGGAACATGGCGATGCGCGTGCAATGGGCCGCCGAACGGTCCGCTTGGCTCGGTCCGACGCTGGAGCGCATCGACGACGCGCTGGCGGTTCGGGACGCTGGCACGATTCGTGCCGCCGCTTCCGGTACCGACGACGCCACCGCGGAGGCACTGGCGCGCCTGCCCGTAGGGTTTACCCAGCGACTGAGGCTCGACGTGGCGCTGAATGGGAGCGGGAACGCCCGCCTGATCGTGGCGTCGCTTCCCGAGGACGGACATCTTTACATCTTCGCTCTTTGCCGCCTGAGTGGAAGGAGTTGCGGGTTGCAACGGCTATTCCTCATATCGCTGGCCGAATAGGGGGTCGAGATGAATCTATTGCCCAAATTTCTCCGCTTTGCGGTTTTGACCGCTCTGGTGGCGGTGGCGGCTCCTTCCGCGGACGCAGGCCTCCGCGATGCTTTGGAGAACGCCCGGGACACCGCCAAATGCGCGTCCAAGGCCGTCTTCCGGCCGTTGAAAACTTTTGCTCAAGGGTTCAAGAACTTTGGGGACCCTGGAGGCATGAGCGAAAAGGAGTACGCACGGGAAGCCGACAAGTCCACGAAGGAAGCCATGAAGGAGTGCCTGGCGGCGAGCGAGAACATCATGGCGCGGAGCTTTGGAGTCGAGAAGGTGGCGGCAAAGGCGCGCAAGTTGGCTGCGTCGGCCAAGAGCGCCGCCGACGAGGTGTCGAAGTGGTTCGACGGGAAGAAGATGCCGCAAGAGGATGGCCGCATGGCCCTTTCCGTGGGCGACCACGAGCGAGAGTTCTACGAGCGGGAGACGGGCGTGTTGAGTAACCAACCTTTGCCGGCCGCAAAGCCGAGCCCGCTGGATGAGGACATCCAGCGCCTGTTCGAGGAGAAGCGTCAGTTGGACGAGTGGGAGGCCGGAACATGGGAGGATACGCCGACGTCCGAGGCACGGCAAGGTGCGGGGGTCCAACACGACGCGAAGTGCGGCGACGCTTGGGGGGATTGCCCCGCAACTCAGGACGTTGAAAGCCGCTGGACGGGTGCTGGCGAGCGCGTCGGACAGGGGAGCCGAGAGAGCGCTCGAACGGATGACGCGGACTCGCGTGGGGACTACACGAGCGCGTTGGGCTCCTTGCTGGGTGAAAGGGCCTCCGGGCCGGATACTGACTATCGGTCGGCCCTTGAGGCGGCCCTCGAGATAGAGGCCGAGCGCCACGCGGCCAAGTTGCGCAGGGAACTCCAAGAGAAGAGCGCGCGGGAACGGGTCGCCCGGCACCGGGAGGAGAAGGCGCGCCAGCGCGCGAGGCTCGAGCGCGAAGCCGCGGCAGCCTGGAAGAAGCAGTTGGGCTCAAGCGCGCCCAGCACCACCACCTTCGGAGGCAGCGGGAGCGCACTGAAGGCATTCCAGGATACAATTATCCGGTTCAACCAGCAGCAGCAGGCGGAGCGGCAGCGCTATCAGCAGCGCTATGAACCTAGTTGGAGATCGAGGCCCTACAGTCCCTCGCGGCGCCGCGGAGGAAACGGTAAAGGCGGATCCATTCAGTAGAGCATTGTCACCCGGTAGACGATATCGCGGGCAGCGGACGGGCGGCTGCGCACTAAGTTCGAAATTCTTGACACGGCCCGGCGCTCCTGAACAACCTCGCCATGGCGAAACTCGACGAGACCGTGGAGGATCTCGCGACCCACTGGTGCCAATGGCAACGGCGATTCACGGGGGAATTCAAGGCGAGGAGGCTTGAGGGACAGACGTGACCGCGGAACTGGCGCTCAGTAGGCGAAGGGTCCCGCAGTCTCCACACACCAACTACAACTCGAGAACGGGCACGTCCATAACGCGGGCGACGTCCGTCATCTGCCGGTCGTAGCTGGCCATGGCGACCGTCTGGCCCTGGCTGCGCAAGTACTCGCACGATGCCAGGTGCAGAGCGTCGGGTGTACGGACGGGTAGGGGAAATCGTTCCAGGGCCCGCGCGAGCACTGGGGGCGAAAGCTCAAGCATGGCGATCCGTCCCAAGAGTCCGCGGGCCGCATCGCCATGGGAGTCCGCGAGCTTGCGCGCGTGCAGGCGGGTCCAGAGTTCGTACTCCAGCAGCCGGCTCGCCACCAGGGTCTCGTTCCACAGCGACGCAGGAGGACGCCGGTCTTCGGCCAGGAGTTGGGCGAGCGCAACGGACGTATCGACGTAGATCACCGGTCGCTTCTATCGTCGTTCAACTCGCCGAGCAGGTCGCTCAGCGGCGCCACCGGTCTCGATGCGGGGGGTTCTCCGGTCGCCGGCAGAACCGGCGGCGTCAGCCAACCCGAGCGCACGGCCTCCGCCAGCAGGGCGTCCGCGAGAAACGGGCTCCGCGTCTCCTTCGGTGGGCCGATCTCCGCCACCACGCGGTCCCGATCCGTTACCAGGACGGTTTCGCCGGCCGCGGCCAGCCGGATGTACTCGCTCAGCCGGTTGTTGAGTGCCTTGATACCTACGGATCGCATAGGTTGACAAGGTAGCTACTCGTAGCTACCTTGTCAACGTCTCAGGCTATTTCTTCATCCCCAGGGTCTTCTTCATGTCCTCGATATACTTCCGGTAGAGCGCCGCGCGGACGGCGATGTCCTTCTTGGCACGCTGGGCGTCTCCGGGGTCGAGGATGAGGCCGGACTTCAGCAGGAAGTCGGTGAA
>JAPOQB010000255.1 GCA_026710965.1 Deltaproteobacteria bacterium
ACTCCGCTTATTCGCCTGGGTTCAGGGAGCTACGCTATTCGGCCGAAGGCCCGACACACAGGCCCTTTGGCCGATGAGCCGATGAGTTCATTGTGGAATGTATGAACGCGGTTGTAAAGCTGGCCGCGGTCCAGTGAATGGGACCATGGGATGCGCTCAAGGCTCCGATGTCCCAGTTTCATTCGTTCATGAGTCCCAACCTGTCTGCAAGCCTCCCGATACCCGCACGGCTCGCCGCCTTCGGCGACATCGCCCCGCTCATGCCGTCTGCCTCGCTCCGCTCGTCGTCGGCAACGCCGCCCACCTCCGCTGCGCCGGCTTCGCCCGACGCCGGCCTTCGCATCATCATCGTTGCCGGTGACGCCCTTCATGTCCACGATGCTGCCGACCATGAGGGCAATGTCTGCTCCGTTCCGGTGACGACGCCGACGGTGATGGCGTCAGTGAACGTGTCGGTGATGACGATGGTGCGGCAACTTGACCGCGGCGTCGAGAGTACGTCGAAGTGGTTGGCCACGCCGCTTCGCGGCCGGACTGCTTGCCGAGCCCGCCGTGCGGTCTCGCTTGGCTCGCCGCCCTCGGCGACGTCGCCCCCGCTTACGCCGTCCGTCTCGTTGGCACTCGTCGTAAGCACGCCCGGTTCCGCTTTCGCCTCGCCGGTGCGGGCTTGCCCGTCACCTGCTTTCGCACTTCGCCGTCCTCCTGTGTCTGCGCCTCTGTCACCGCCACTGCACGAGCCTCCGGCAGCGTGCTCCGCATTACTGCCTTCAGTTCCGTCTGCCCCGACCGCCACTCAATCGCCGTGGCGGCTCCCACCCGCGAGACTCGCCCGCGCCGATTTCCCCTCGCTCATACCTGGAATTTGTCGTTCCTGACCGCGTGCCGCGGTTTTGGTTCTCACACGCGACGCACCGTGGTGCCTGACGTGCCCTGTCTGCGTCCTGGTGCGCTCCCTTGCCCGGTTCGAGCCCCTCGTACCCCCTCACACCATGGAAAAGGCGATACCGGTTTGCGACGCTGCCGTGTACCCGGTCGCATGTGGGTGCGAACACCTCCTCCGCTTCGCTTCGGTCCTTCGGGTGACACGGTGTTCGCGTCGGCTGAATGGCACCTATGGCCGGAAGCCGGCTTCCGGCCAGGATCTGCTGGCCGAATCCGCCAACTCAGGGCGTTCCCCAACCGTGCCGCGGGCCCAGGCACCGCCTTTTCAAGACTAAAGACGACGAATACGGAACTGGCGCTACTTCTCGGCAGAAGCGACACCCACACGAAACTCGGAAGCGCCAACTAGGTTTCTGCCCCGCTCAAGAGAACTGCTCCTTCGTCACATTTCAACACTTCATCCTCCGTTGCCATCTGAAACTCCCAGTTCGGTCGCATCTTCTTCGTATCGATAGGCATCTTCCGCCAGCACAAGTCTTGTCGTCTGCCGAACGCCATATCGGTTGTTCGGAACCTGCAATCGCCCGTTGATCTCGGCAACAACTTGCTGCGGCGTTCTTTCCGTGTAGTAGACCTTGCCCACAGCGGCGTTGGGAACGCGAAATAGATTCACCGCTTGGCCGTGGCGGTCCCTCTCTCCCGTACCGATCGTCAAATGCAATTCTACGATCAGACGCCATTCGCTCTCGTATTTCCAGTGATCGCTCTTGCACCGCATAAGATGAATGACGTTGCTCTCTGGCGTGGACAATACCTTGTACCCGATCACGTATCCTGGTTTGGAAATGTACTGGATCGGTTGGAGGTGGACGCCGGTAGTAGTCAAACTCTCCAGGACGCCGGCCTTGTAGCCGACGGCGAAACCAGAGCCGTCCTGGGTGTAGTGGGACCAGAGCAGCGGATGAAACGGATTCGTGGAGAACGAGATAATGCCGAACCGTGTCGACAATTGCTGCCTGTAGAGTTCGCCCATGTAGAGGCTACCGTAGCGAATCCTGGCCTGTTCGACGTCCTTGTCGGTCACGGGATTCCTGGGTTGTATTTCCGTAAGTGTCAGCGCCAGCTCCCGATTCCCTGATTCCCGGTCCGTTTCCTCGAATCTCTTCACCGTGGTGCACTCGAACGGGTCGTTCAATGCCGCCGGCTGTGTGGCACGAAGTGCACCATCCCCAATCTCCGGCAGACAGGTCATTGCCCGCTCGGCCGACACGTACTTGAAGAGCAACTTCTCTTCTGAAGTTTCAGTTTCGTGCGTCAGGACGACACCTCCGCAACTCAATAGAGCGCACCCTGCATGCGTGCGTCCAGGATCGTACCAGATCCCACCGGTCGGATCGACTGTGCGTGGACCCGCAACGTTCGAAGGCTAGTTGGCGGGCTCGGATTGATGCTGGACAGGGACATCTTTCACGATGGCCGATTCCGCAGTGTCCGTACACTGAACAAGGAGGAGAAATGGCATTGTATCTGAAGGTCTCTTCAGAATGGCGGTCAAATGCTCTTTCATCCGTTGCCGGAAAAGCTCCCGCTCGAACAGTTCTCGAACGGTCGCAATTCAACGGCGAGATCCGTCCAGCCGGCTTCGCCCTGGTTCCTGGCACGAAGTCCCAACACGAGCACCGGATCGAGCATCCAGCCCGGTTTGCCCCGATTTTGCCGTTCTCGAACTCGATCACCGAGCCCCGTTCCCGACATTTTGGCCCGCGCTTGTCACCTTGGACCCGATGACATTCACCGCCATTCGCTGCCACGCCTATGACGCGGCCTCTCTAGCCCTTGTGCACGGTCCGTAAAGCGCATATCGGGACTCTATGGACAGACAAAGGCGGTGCAAACACGCGCCTGAGAAGCAACAGCCATGGTAGCCTCGATCGGAATCATCACTTCGCCGTCACAGGGCGTGGCGTACTACGAGAAGGACGGGTACTACGGCAGGGACGATCCGGCCCACAAGGAGGCGAGCGCGTGGGTTGGCAGAGGGGCGGAGGATCTGGGGGTTTCGGGTCCGGTCGATCCCGACCCGTTCCAGGCTGTGCTCGAAGGGACGGTCCCGGACGGCCCGCACCTTGGGCAAGCACCTTGGGCAAGCGGGACAAGGACGGAGAGATCCATCACCGGCCGGGCCGCGACGTCACGCTTTCGGCTCCCAAGTCGGTCTCCCTCATGGCGGTGGTGGGTGGTGACGACCGGATCGTGGCAGCGCACGACCGGGCCGTCACACGGACCCTCGGCTGGGTCGAACGGAACGCCGTCGAGACCCGGATGCAGGACAAGGCGAGCGGCGTGATGGTCCACGCCGGCGGCCAGAAGGTGGTGGCCGCAACCTTCCGCCACGACACTTCCCGCAACCTCGACCCCCAGCTCCACGCCCATGCGGTGGTGGCGAACATGGTCCAAGGGGAGGATAGGAAGTGGAGGACCATGGTCAACGACGGGCTCTACCGGAACAAGATGGCGATCGGCGCGGTGTACCGGTCCGAGCTTGCCCGCAGTCTCAAGGACCTGGGGTACGGGATCGAGAAGACGCACGCGGACGGCAGGTTCGAGATCGCGGGGGTAGTGGAGGGGTTCTCGACGCGGCGTGCGGAGATCGGGGCGGCGATGATGGCGCGGGATGAAGGGGCGCCATTGGAGAATCCGAAGCTCGCGGACCGCGCGGCGTTGATGACGCGCGCCAGGAAACGGGACGTGGACAAGGGAGAGCTTCGGCGGTCGTGGGAGCGCCAAGCGGCGGAGCTCGGGTTCTCGGCCGACACGGTGCGCGCAAAGGCAAGGCGAGCGGAGCGGGAACTGCCCTTGCCGGACCTGTTCTCGGACCCGGGACGGCCGGCAGCGGAGGCCGCGGGCTGGGCGGTGGCGCACCTCTCCGAGCGCCAAGCGGTGTTCTCGCATGGGGATCGTCTTGCAGGGGCGCTGGCCCGGGACCCGGGGGCGGTGACGGCCGAGGCGGCGGAGCAGGCCATGGCAACCCTCGAACAGGACCGCGTCCTCCACGCAGCGCGGGGTCTGGAATCGGGGAAACACTGGACCACGGACGCGGCAATGGCGCGGGAGTCGGAGGCCATCGCGCTGATGAAGGCGGGCCAGGGCGCCGAAAAGACGATCATGCGGGGCTGGATCGCGGAGACAAAGCTCCACGGCGGCCGCAGGGATACGCCGGCACGGGCAAGACGACGATGCTGAATCGGCTTCGGACGCTCGCGGTGAGCCGGGGCCACAACACCACAGGGCTCGCTCCATCGGCCTCCGCAGCCCGCACTTTGGAGCGGGAATCGGGAATTGCGGCGGAAACGCTGCAACGATTCCTCGCGCGCCACGAGGGGATCATCGAGGGCCGGGGCACAGCAAAAGGGCTTCGCAACCTGCGGGCCTCGTTCTCGAAGACCGTGCTGGTGGTGGACGAGTCCTCGCTCGCATCGAGCGAGCAGATGCGGGGACTATAGCGGGTCGCGACCACGCTCCAGGTTCCGCGCGTGGTGCTGGTGGGGGACGAGAAGCAGCTCGGGGCGGTGGAGGCGGGGAAGCCTTTCGAGCAACTCAGACGGGCCGGTATGCAGACCGCGGTGATGGACGAGATCCTCCGCCCAGCGCGACATGGAGCTCAGGGAAGCGGTCCGTGCGGGCCTGGCTGGCGAGGTCAGGACCGGGTTCGAGAAGCTCGAGGCCCGGATCGCGCATGTGGAGAGGGAGGACATCGGCAAGGAACCGGCGGAGCGCTGGCTCTCGCTCTCTCCCGAAGAGCGTGCTGCAACCGGGGTGATCGCGCCGACAAGAGCCTTGCGGGACGAGATCAACGACACGATCCGGGCGCAACTGATCGCCGAAGGCGCGGTCTCCGGTCCCGCGAGACGGGGCGAGAAGCTGGTGTCGCGGGGCCTGACCAACGCCGAGATGGCCCGCGCGTCGAACTATTCGGCGGGAGACACGGTGATCTTCAACCGCCGGTACAAGGTACAAGACCCTGGGGGTGGAAAAGGGGTCTACCGGAGCGAGGAGATGGAGCTTCGCAAGGGAGACCGTGTGCGGTGGACGCGGAACGATCCGGGCTCGGAACTCGCCAATGGCGAGACCGCCGCTGTGGAATCGGTCGCGAAGGACGGCGTCCGCTTCCGTCTCGAGGACAGATCGGCGGCGAAACTGGCCGAACATGATCCACAGTTGCGCCACCTCAACCGGGCATTTGCCTCTACGGTGCACGCTTTCCAGGGCAGGACCGTGGACCAGATCGTTGCGGCCATGCCCACGGGAAACCGGACCTGACCAACCAAAGAGCGTTCTGCGTGGCGATCAGCCGGGCCCGGGACGGGGCCGAGCTGGTCACCGACAACGCATGGAAGCTTTCGGATCAACTGGAGAGAGCGACGGGGGAGCGGGTTGCTGCGCTAGTTGAGCGGACGTACTCCAATGAGAAAGGGGCAGTTCCGTCAAATTTCCGAGAATCAGGTGTCGTTTTGGTCCAGGCAATCGCCGGCGGCAAAGGTGTTTCCTGGTTGGAGTGGACTTCGAGATGCCTAGGAAGCCGGTAGATCCGCGATGGGGACAGCGACGCAGAATGCGACGCAACGCCTGAGATCGAGAATTCCAGAGACTGAAGGCAGCCATCGTGGCGGCGCTAACCCCTTGATATCGCGGCGGTATCCACGATGAACGGATGCGACGCAGAATGCGACGCACATTTTCCGGCACGACTGGGACACGCTGAAGCATGAGCACTCATGCAGGAGCGCAGTCAATCGCACGTTTCCAGCGCCTTTTCAGCAAACTGCATCGGGATGCGTCGG
>JAPOQB010000698.1 GCA_026710965.1 Deltaproteobacteria bacterium
AAAAAATCCGCAACCCTCGTAAAACCGTTGACGCTCCTGGAGCACTACCGGAGGAGTTGCGGAACAGGCACGATACTGCAATTGTGCGTTGAGACAGTTCCTGTGGACCCATCAAGACTGAGCAGCGGTCCTCGTGGAAACTAAGCAACAACCTACGGTAACACCGAAATTATCCCTTGTCAAGCACTAAGTTACGGGCTTGACGGGGGCCTACTTGTCGTCTCGGAGGCCGTATTTTCGGAGCTTGTACCGGAGGGCTCGTTCGCTGATTCCGAGGCTGTCGGCGGCCTTGGTCTGAACGCCGCCGGCGGTCTCCAGGGCGTCGGCGATCATGCGCCGCTCCATCCCTTCCACGACCGCGGAGAGATTGGTCTGGTCGCCCGTGCCGGCGCGCGTTTCCTTGATCGTAAGCGGCAGTTCACCCAGCCGGATCACGTCGTCACGGGTGAGCACGATGGCGCGCTCCACGAGATTCTCCAGCTCGCGGACATTACCCGGATAGTCGTAGCGCAACAGTGCGTCACGGGCCTCATGGGAGAATCCCTGGATGGTCTTGCCGTTCTTCTCGGCAAACTTTCGCAGGAAGTGATCGATGAGCGCGGACAGGTCCTGCCGGCGATCCCGCAGGGGGGGCAGGATGATGGTGACGACATTGAGGCGATAGTAAAGGTCTTCGCGGAAGCTGCCGTCCCGCATCGACTGCTCGAGGTCCCGGTGGGTCGCCGTGATGATGCGCACGTCGCTGGTAATGGCCCGGTTCGACCCGACTCGCTCGAATTCCTTTTCCTGCAGCACGCGCAGCAGTTTGGCCTGCAGGTGGGCCGGCAGATCGCCGATCTCGTCCAGGAACAGAGTACCCTTGTCGGCGATCTCGAAGCGCCCCTTGCGCATGGCGAAGGCGCCCGTGAAGGCTCCCTTCTCGTGTCCGAAGAGTTCCGATTCCAGCAGCGTTTCCGGCAACGCGGCGCAGTTCACCTTGACCAGGGGACCGTTCCGGCGGGCGCTGGCGTAGTGGATGGCCTTGGCGATCAGTTCCTTGCCGGTGCCGCTCTCGCCGCGCAGCAGGACGGTGGCGTCGCTGGGAGCCACGCGCCGCACCAGGTCCAGGACCTCCTGCATCTGGCCGCTCTCGCCGATGATCCCCTCGATACGGTGGCGTTCCTGCAACGCTTCCCGGAGCTCGGTGTTCTCCCGGACCAGTTGGTGGCTGCGCTTTACCCGTTCGATACGCAGCAGGAGCTCCTCCAGATTGAGCGGCTTGGTGAGGTAGTCGGTGGCCCCTTCCTGCATCGCGGATACCGCGGTTTCGATGCTCCCGTACGCGGTCATGATGATCACGGCCACCTCGGGACCCACCGCCCGACACTGCTTCAGCAGGTCGATGCCGGACATTTCCGGCATACGCTGGTCGGTCAGGACCAGGTCGAAAGGTTCCTTACGGAATCGCTCCAGTGCTCGGGCGGCGCTCTCCATCAACACCACCTCGAAGCCGGCCTTGCGCAGAAAACCGCCGACGAACTCGAGCTGGGTGCGTTCGTCGTCCACCACCATGACGTGGAAGCGGTCGCCCCGTGCCGCCGCCAGATGGCTCGACGGCCGCACGCCGGGATCTTCTCGATATGCCTGTTCCGTCACCACGCGAGTGTCCTGTTCCACCAATCCGTCTACGCCAGGGCGTGGTCCAGGGGCAGCACGATCTCGAATCGGCTGCCGTTCCCTGCCCTGCTGGTGACGTCGATGGTTCCGCCGTGGCCCTCGACGATTCTGCGGGCAATCGCCAGACCCAGTCCGGAGCCGTCCGTCTTGGTGGTGAAGTAGGGCTCGAAGATCCGCGCCAGGTTCTCCGGTTCAATCCCCACCCCGGTGTCGCTCACCGAGAGCCGCATCTTGCCGTCCCGGGCGGCGGTCTCGATGGTCAGCGTGCCGCCCTCCGGCATGGCCTGGAGACCGTTCAGAATCAGGTTCAGCAACACCTGCTTGAGGTAGTCGGGGTCGGCCTTCACGACCGGCCGGGGCCCGTGGTTGACCACGTTGATCTCCACCCCGGATACCGCGGCGTCGCTCTCGGTCAAGGTGGTCAGCTCGTTCAGCAACTGCTCGACCTTGACCAGGTCGGGCTTCATGCTCAACGGTCGCGCCAGGGTCAGGAATTCCTCCACGATGGCGTTCAGGCGGTGGACCTCTCCACGCATCAACTCGATGAAGCGACTGTACTCATCCTCGTCCTGGGTGGGCTGGAACTCCCCCTTGAGACGTTGCAATCCCATGGAGATGGCGTTGAGCGGATTGCGGACTTCATGGGCCACCGTGGCCGCGAGATTTCCCATCATCGACAGGTGTTCCCGGCGGTCGACTTCCGCTTCCAGGGCCTTGATTTCCTGCATGTGGAACCGCTGGTTGTAAAGGATCGCCGTGAACCCGAGCATGCCCAGGGCCAGGATGCCGCACCCGAGGCCGACCATGGACCAGAGGCTCTGCTGCCACGCCGCGTCCACGGAGTCCATGGTCAGGCCGATCCGGAGGAATCCCATGGGATCGTCGTCCAGCGTGATGGGCTTGACCAGTTCGTAGCGCCGGCCCCCGCCGTCCGCCTTCACGATACGGTGCGCCGAGCGTTGGGTGGCGCGAGCCCTGGCGGTCAGGTCATCCACCATCCGGATTCCGGGAAGCGCGGGGTCGGTATGAGCGAGCACCGTGAAGTCGTTGTCCAGCAGCGCCAAGTGATCGATGTCGTCCTGCCGCCCCAGGTCCTGGATCTGGCGCTGGACGCCGATCTCGCGCTGCAACTTGAGCATGTAGGAGGCGTCGGCGTGGACGGCGATGTACCCGGGGAAGCTGCGGGCTTCCAGGGCCACGCCGAAGACG
>JAPOQB010000934.1 GCA_026710965.1 Deltaproteobacteria bacterium
CTGCCACTGGAGCCCCATGTCCGAGGCGATGGCGGCGATGGCGCCGGTGACGTTGATGGGCAGGCCCCGGTTGTGGCGCGCCTCCGCGGCCTTCTTGATTTCTTCGAGGAACTCGCAGTAGCGTCCGCGCACGCCGGTCTCGGCGGCGATCTCGTACAGCCGGTCGGCGCGGGGGTCGCCTTCGGAGTGGGTGGCATGGCCGATGCCGGCGATCCGCTGCTTGCGGTTGGAGTGATCGTCCAGCACTCCCTGGGCCGCCGCGGCCAGGTCGGCGTCGCCGCTGTCCAGCGGCAGGGCGTCCTGGAGCATCTTGGCGCAATACTCCGACGAGCCCAGATGCACGCTGCCGGCGCCCAGCAGCGCCGCGGCCACCGCTCCCTGGATCGCCTCCGGGGCCGTCGACACCGTCAAGCGCGCCGCGACGATGTTGCCCACCATGCCGTGCTCCACCAGGACGTTCAGCATCGCGTCGGTCATGCGCCCCTCGGCCTCGGTGGGAATGCGCCCCACCAGCATCAGGTACGTCATCTGTCCGAAGCTGAGCTTGCCCAGGATGTCCTGGGTCAGGTCGATGTTGCGGACCAGGACCCGATGCAGCTCGGCCTTGCCCAATCCGGTTACGATCTTGTTCTTGTCGTCGCTCATTGAGGTCTCCTTGTGGTCATTCGACCTGCGGCCGGGCGCAATGCCGGCGGTCCCGGGTCACACGTCGATGCGCGTATCCCACAGGATCGGATCGCCGCCCATGGCCGGGCAGAACAGATCCACCTGCAACTGTACCTGGCAGCCCGGACAACTGTACTCGTGGTACTCGCCGATATAGGGCTCGCCGGACGGCAGGGCGTCTTCCATGTAATCGTTCAGGTCCACGATGCGCCGCAACGCATAGTTCTTGTAGTTCTCCTCGGGGCCGCAGTAGAGATGCCCGCAGTGGACACAGCGGATGGCGTGCTGCCCGTTCCGCCGGGCGATCTCCAGGCTGGCGTGAAAGCGCAGCACCGAATCGTACTCCGCCGCCTGGCCGGGTTCCAGCGCCGAGGTCTTCCCGGACGGCGGAGCCCCGATCTGCTTGCGCTCGGCGCGGATCCGTTCCCGCAGGCTCTTGGTGGCCGCCGCGTCCACGGACCCGCCGTCCTTGGCCAGCACCACGCCGTACACTTCCTCGCCGATCTTGGGGGTGAGCCAGCCCCGGCCGAAGTCCCGCAGCACCAGCGCGGGGTCGCGTTCGAGTGGGTCGCCGAAACCGCCGCCGCCGGCCACGTAGTCGATCAGGAGGCTGCCCTCCGGCAGCATCACACGCTCCGGAACCCCGTCGGGATGCACCACCTGGCCCCAGGTCCCGTCGCGCATGCCTTCGCCGTCCGGGTACTCGCCGTCCTTGACCCGGTCCAGCAGCTCCATGCCCGCATCCACCATGTAGCGCAGCACGCTCTTGCCCGTCGGATAGCCGCCGCACAGGCCATAGCCGCCCTGGGCCACGCCGCCGTACGGCTTGTAGTCGACGCTGCAATCCTGGGAGCCGTAGATCCAGTAGACGCGGTAGCTGCCGAGGCCGCCGCGGTACTTGCCGAAGCCGCTGCCGTCGGGATTGTGTCCCCGGGTGAAGTAGAGGAACGGATACTGCATCTCGATGCGTTCGATGTCGCTGATGCCGGCGGAGGGGATATTCATGTGGCCGCCGGTGTTGACCCCGTCCCGCAAGGGCGCGCCGCCCATGCCGGCGCCGTGGATGTCGTACAGCCCCTGGGCCACCCGGATGCCGTCCCGGGTATGGCCGCCGTAGAAGTAGCCGGGCCCGCCGGCGTAGGCGAGGTTGCCGGTGGTGGAGGCGTTCACGTCGTCCGCCCGGCCGGCGGCGTAGAGCATCTTGGAGACGCATTCGCAGATAGTGGAGACCAGTACGTTGCCCACCCGCGGCGCGGCGCCGCAGGCGGCCGGGAAGGTGCAGTTCAGGATCGAGCCCTCCGGCACCTTGAGGGTCACCGGGCGCATCTTGCCGTCGCTCCAGGGGACGTCCCAGAAGAGCGCGTTGGTGAGCGCCAGGGTGATGTGGGCCGCGGTGCTGGGAAAGGTGGAGTTGTGGTCGGTGTCGGTCTGCGGGCTGGTGCCCTCAAGGTCGAACTCCAGCTCGTCGCCCTTCTTGGTCATGGTGCAGTAGAGCTGCTGGGCCACGGCCTTGCGCGACTTGCGGTCCAGGGTGGTGACGTACTCGCGGGACACCCAGGTGCCGTCCGGCAACGAGCGCAGCTTGGCCCGGGCCTTGGCCTCGGAGTCCTCGATCATGCGCCGGCCCGCGGCCTCGACGAAGTCGGCGCCGAACTTCTCCACCAGCCCCAGATAGCGGTCGGCGCAGACGTTGTTGCCGGCGATCATCGCCTTCATGTCGAGCCCCACGTACTGCGGGTCCCGGCACATGCCGGTAAGGGTGCGGAACACGTCCTCGCGGAACTCGCCCTTCTCCACGATCTTGAGGCCGCTAATGCAGATACCCTCGTGGAAGACCTCGAGCGCGCCGCCGCGGAGCACGCCACCGGTGTCGGCGGTGTGGGTGCTGGTGGCGGTCCATGCGATCAACTCGCCGTCGTGGAAGATGGGCTTGATGACCATCATGTCGTAGGTGTGGGAGCCGGCCACGTAGGGGTCGTTGAAGAAGAACTGGTCGCCGTCGTAGAACCCGGGCGACTCCCGGAAGTACTCCATCATGTTCTTGATGGCCTGGGACGTAGCCGCCGCGAACCGCAGGTGGCCGGAGCAGGCCAGCACCATGACGCCCTTGGCATCATAGAACGAGCTCATGCACTCGCCGCCCTGGGCGACGATGGGAGATGCGGTGACGCGCTGGAGCGTCATGCGTCCTTCTTCCCCGATGGCCCAGAGCCGGTGGAAGTACATCTCGTAACGAATGGGATCAACCGCTGTCGGTTCCATCAGATTCTCCTGATCCGGTGAAATGGCGTCCTTCGACTTCGCTTCGCTACGCTCAGGACGAACGGTGTTGAAACCTCATGCCCGTTCGTTCCAAGCCCTTCGACAAGCCTGTCCTGAGCTTGTCGAAGGGCTCAGGACGAACGGGAACAGAATTGCACAACGTTCGTCCTGAGCGTAGCGAAGCGAAGTCGAAGGACGCCATTTCAATTCCTGGGTCGCTAAATTTCCATCACCAGGTTCAGATACTGATCCACGGTCACCCGGGCGCCGGGCGGTACCGGGATGGTGGTGAAGGGCAGCTCCAGAATGGCCGGGCCGGCCACCTCGTTACCCGCCTTGAGCAGCGCGTTGTCGTACACCGGAGTCTCGATGAACCCGCGCTCCGGCCGCGTGAAGTAGACGTTCCGCTTGCCCTTGACGGCCTGCGAGCCGTCGCCCTTCTCCACGGGCTGCGGCTTCAGCTCCGGCTTGATCACCAGACCCACGGCATCCACGCGGATGGCGCTGATCTCGATGCCGGCCTTGGTGTAGCCCGCGCCCACGCCGTAGAGCTCCTCGTATTTCGTCTCGAACATCTCCAGCAACTCCTGCAGCCGCGCGTCCGTCAGCCGGTCCCACGGCAGCGGGATCTCGACGCCGGCGGTCTGCCTGCGGTAGCGCATGGTGAAGAACCGGCGGTATTCCACCTGGTCGGTCTTGAAGCCCTCGGCGGTCATGGCCTCTCCGAGCTCCGTCTCGATGGTGTCGAGCCGTTCGTTGGGCCCGTCGGGCTCGGTCGGGAGAATGTACTGGCAGGTGATGACCCGCGTGTGGATCACGTCCGCGGAGGCCACGCCGAAAGCCGAGAACACCGGCGAGGTGGGGAAAATGTAAATCTTGTTGATGCCGAGCTCGGCGGAAAAGCCCGCGGCGTGCACCGGTCCGGCGCCGCCGAAGGCGTAGATTACGAACTCCTCCGGCAGGTGCCCTGTACGCACCACCTGCTGGCGGATGAGGTCGGACATCTTGCTGTTGACGATGTCGTAGACCCCGGCGGCGGCTTCGACGGTACTCAGCCCCAGCGGCCTGGCGATCTTCTCCTCTACTACCTTCTCCGCCTTTTCCTTGTTCAACGACTTGCGCCCGCCCAGGAAGTACTCGGGATCGATGATGCCCAGCACCAGGTCGCAGTCGGTGACCGTGACCTCCTCGCCGCCGGCATCGTAACAGACCGGACCCGGGCTCGCGCCGGCGCTCTGGGGGCCCACCAGCAGCCGGCCGGTCTCTTCGTCGACCCGGCCGATGGTGCCGCCGCCGGCGCCGATGGACTGGATGTCGATGATCGGCTGAAGCATGCGGAAACGCTCGACGATGGGCTCCGCCGCGTACCGCCAGTAGCCCTCGGTGATGAGGCCCACGTCAAAGCTGGTGCCGCCCATGTCCGCGGTGATGACGTTCGGGTGGCCCAACAGGCCGGCCACGTAGGCGGACGCGATGGCGCCGCCGGCGGGCCCGGACTGGAGGTTCGACACCGGCGTGGCGTGGGTGCGGTGGGCGACGCCCCCGTTGCCCTGCATGATCAGGAACGGCCCCTCCAGGCCGCCCTGTTCGAGTTTGGTCTGGAGGCCGCCGAGATAGCGGTCCACGGTTGGGCCGAGGAAGCTGTTGATGATGGCGGTGTTGGCGCGGGCGTATTCACCCGCCACCTGGGCGAGCTCGCTGCCGAAGGACCAGAACACCTTGCGCGACGGATCGGCTTCCTGCACCAGGGCGCGCACGTCGTCTTCATGCTTGGCATTGGCCCACGCGTGGAGAAAGCTTACCGCGATGGCCTCGCATCCCTCTTCGTCCACGAGCTTGCGGATGGCCTCCATCACGTCCTCGCGGGACAGCGGCACCACCACCTCGCCGCGGTAGTCGATGCGCTCACGGACGCCCAGGACCCGCTCCCTGGGTACCAGGGGATCGGGCTTGGTGACCCAGGTGGCGTGACGGATCTCTTCTTCCGAAAGGCCGTCCACGCGGCCGATGGCGCGCATGATCTCGGTGGTGTCCTCGAATCCCCGGGTGGTGATGAAGCCCACCTTGACGCCGGTGCGGGTGATCAGCGCGTTGGTCGCCACGGTGCTGCCGTGCTTGAAGAGCACCGCCTGGTTCAGCAAGTCGGCACGGTCCACATCCAGCACGCGTGCGGCCTCGGTAAGGGCGTCCATGACGCCCCGGGAGAACTCATCCGGCGTCGTCGACGCCTTGGCGGTCCAGACCTCGCCGCCGGGAGACATGACGACCACGTCCGTGAATGTTCCGCCCGTGTCGATACCGATGATGTAGTCTTTCGCTTCGGCCATGCCTGTTCTTCCTCCTGATCTCGAACTCTATCCGGTTGCCTTCCCGGCCGGCGCGGTACGGCACCCTCCCTTGCAGGTCGGCTTAACCGAAGGCGTAACCTGACAGGACATGGCAGTCCTGCGCCGGATTACACTCCGCTAATGCGACCTGCCTGGGACGGGAACCGTAGGGTGAAATGACCCCGGACCTTTGTCGCAGCCGGGTTGACGGGCACTGAGGATATTAGCTAGCGCGTCTGGTCACTGGATTCAAGGGACTCACGTCTCCTGGCACTCCGGAGAGCTCCGGGGTCTCCGCCTGCCGGAACTTCGTTCGAAGGCACCCGCACTTCTCGCCCAGGCCCCGTTCAGTTCATCACCACGCCGCCGTTGACGTTGAGCGTATACCCGGTGATGTAGGTGTTCTGTGGGCTCACGAGAAAATAGAACCCTTCGGCGATGTCCTCCGGCTGGCCGGTGCGCCCCAGGGGGATCAGCGGCTTCCACGCCTCGCGCGATTCCGGGGTGGCTCGCGCCAGCACCCGCGGGGTGTCCGTGGGGCCGGGGGCGACGGTGTTGACCAGCACGCCGTAGGGCGCCAGCTCCTGGGCCAGGGACTTGGTGAACCCGATGACGCCCGACTTGGCCGCCGAGTAGGGCGTGCGCAGGGCGCAACCGGTGAGTCCGTAGTTGGACGCCGTGTTGACGATGCGGCCGCGCCGCTGCTCCATCATCAGCGGAGCCACCTCGCGGCAGAAGAGGAACGTCCCCTTCAGGTTGACGTCCAGCACCTCGCGCCACTCGGCCCAGGACAGGTCCTCCACCGCTTTCGTGTGGATGGTGCCGCCGGCCAGGTTGGTGAGGATGTCGACGGATCCGAAGTCCTGCCGGACCCGTGCCACCACGTCCCTGATCTCCGCTGCGCGGGTCACGTCGACGGAGTAGGCCCGGGCCTGCGCGCCCGCCGCCGTCAGCTCGCTCACGACCCTGTCGGCGCCCTCCCGGTCGGCGTCGGCAATGGCGACGGCGATACCCTCCCGGGCGAAACGCAATGCGACGCAGCGGCCGATGCCGTTGCCGCCGCCGGAAATGATGGCTACGTCGCTCAATTTGGGCTCCTTCCTTTGCCTGGGGTGGTGGACCCACGCACGGGCGACCGCGGGTCGCCCCTACCGGTTGCTGAGAGCCGACTGCCCGGACCCGCTCCTGGGTGGCGTCCTTCGACTTCGCTTCGCTACGCTCAGGACGGACGGGTTTGGAGGCCTTTTCCCGTTCGTCCTGAGCCCTTCGTGCAGCCTAGGAGAGGCTTAAGGAAGCGAAGACGAGAGACGCAAACCCGGTGGCGGAGCGGGGC
>JAPOQB010000519.1 GCA_026710965.1 Deltaproteobacteria bacterium
CGGCGGATTCTGGAAGAGGAAGTGCAGAACACGCTCAAGGGCTACAGTAACCGCAAGCGGCTCAATGAAACGGCGAGTCTGTTCCGCGATCGCACCCGTTTTTCGGACGTCGTGGAGCTCACCTCGCGGGTCAGCGCCGACCAGGTGGCCGTGGCGCGCAGGCGGCTGGAACGCCCCTTTTTCGACGACAAGGGCAACGAAAGGATAGACTGCGCCGTCGCCACCAACATGATCTCCGTGGGGCTGGATATACAGCGGCTGGGGTTGATGGTCGTGAACGGACAACCGAAGACCCATGCCGAGTACATTCAGGCCACCAGCAGGGTAGGGCGGGACGATAGCCGCCCGGGGCTCGTGGTCACTCTATACAACGTCCACAAACCGCGGGACCGGTCCCACTACGAGCAGTTCCTGAACTACCACAACACGTTCTATCGTTCGGTGGAGGTCGTCAGCGTGACTCCCTTTGCCGCGCGGGCGCTGGACCGAGGTTTCGCGGGCGCGCTGGTTGGGCTAGCCCGGCACGGCCGTACGCGGATGACGCCACGGACAGGCGCGCAGAACATCGAAGCGGAGCGCGCGGTGCTGGAGCCGCTGCTGCTTCACGCTTTCGAGGAACGAGTACGCGGCCAGCCGGTTCAGGGCGATGCGGAACGCGACGAGCGGCTCCGCAGCATTCAGCGTCGCGTCGGCGATCTGCTCGATTCCTGGACCGCCATTTGGCAGGACTACCATGCCAGCGGCGCCGCCATGCAGTACCAGCGTTATGAAAGGGGCGGCGCGGGAAAACCGCTGCTCAGGGAAATGTTGGATACGGAGTTCGAGTCGGAGCACCACAGGAAGTTTCGCGCCAACCGCTCGCTCCGCGATGTCGAGCCCGCTGTGGACCTTTACGTGCAGGACCTCCCAGGTGCCTTGGATGGGGGCGGTGGATGAACGGCAACGAACGCGGGCAGATACGCCGTAGCCAGGTCATCACGACGTTCGGGCCGGGCGCACTGATCGACCTGCCGCGACACTCCGCCATCGTCGGCGGGCTGGAGACCTGGAGCCCGGACCTGGAGGAAATCGCCGAACCGCGGCTCACGGCGAAGCTGATGCAGATGACGGGGGTTCCGCACCCCCGCCTCTACGCTCCTCCACCGGAGCAGCGGAGTCCGCTGGACAAAAAGCGGAACATCGGCGCGTGGCGCTTCCCGGAGTGGTTCGTGGTGCAGGAGGGTAACTGGAACGGCCGCAACTCTCGCTCCCGGCGTCTCGTGCACCGCAAGGCGCTGAACTCCAAGGGACGATTCGAGACCCTCGACGAGAACGGCAGGCGTACTGGCAACGACGTGGTGGCCACCCGCTTCGTCCGCGCCTGCGCCCGAGGCCATGTGGACGACATCGACTGGTACGCCTTCGTGCACGGCGGCAACGACCCATGCCGGCGACAGTTGTGGCTGGACGAACGCGGCACCAGCGGCGATCTGGCGGAACAGGTCGTTCGTTGCGAATGCGGCAAGCAGCGGCGCATGTACGAGGCCACGCGGCTGGAGGATTTCCTCCTGGGGGTTTGCAGTGGCGCGCGGCCCTGGCTGGGCCGCCACGCCAGGGAGACGTGCCACGAGCCGAGCCGGCTGCTGATCCGCACCGCGTCGAACGCCTGGTTCCCTCAGGTCGTGAGCGTGCTGTCGTTGCCGGACCGAGGCAGTGAGCTTGAACAGGCGGTGGAGGCGGTTTGGGACCGGCTGCAGATTGTTGACGATGCCGCGGGTCTCGGCTTCGTCAAGAAATACCCGGAGGTGGCGACGCGTTTGGCGCCGTTCCCGGACCAGGAGGTGCTGGAGGCGATCGCGGCCCGCCGTGCCGGAGGGTCCGCCGGTTCGCGTCCCATCAAACGCGCCGAGATGGATGTCCTACTCGCGGTAGCCGAGGGTTACGGCGATGACATACCTGTCGATCCAGACTTCCACGCCCGCCGCCTGCCGGACTCCGCTTGGCGCCGCTCGGGGCGGTTCGATGCCGTCGAAGCAGTGATCCAGGTCCACCGGCTTCGGGAAGTGCTGGCGCTGGCCGGGTTCACGCGACTGGAAGCCGTGATGCCCGACGTGGACGGGGAGTACGACGCCACGGTCGAGCGGGCCGATATCGCACGGGAGCCCCAGTGGTTCCCCGCGGTCGAAAATCGCGGCGAGGGCATTGTGGTGCAACTCCGGGCCGAGAACGTGCGGGAGTGGCTGGGACGGGATGCGGTGAAGGCACGGCTCGATATCCTGATGGCCGGACACAACGCCTGGGCTGAGAAACAGAGCGGAAGGCGGTCCACGCCGCCGCAGTTTCCGGGCGGACCGTACGTGCTCCTGCACACGCTGGCGCATCTGCTGATTCAATCGCTGTCCCTGCGGTGTGGCTACCCGGCCGCTTCCATTCGTGAACGCATCTTCGTCGACGCCACGGGCGCCAGGCATGCGTTGCTTCTCTATACCGCAACGCCGGACGCCGAAGGCACCCTGGGCGGTCTCGTGCAGCAGGCGCGCGATATTGAAGCGCATCTCCGCCAATCCCTGGAAACTGGGGGGCTGTGCTCCAACGATCCCGTCTGCGCCGAGCACGTGCCCGGCGACAGCATGGAAAAACGCTGGCTGCACGGCGCCGCCTGCCACGGTTGCGCACTGATCGCGGAGCCGTCCTGCGAGATGCGCAACGAGTACCTGGATCGGGCATTGGTGGTGCCGACCCTCCAGGCGCGGGGCGCGGCGTTCTTCAACATCGCCGTTTGAGACCGCCCACCCGCCTGCTCACCGCTCGCCGATGGTTCACCCATGTGCGGGGGTAACGTCAAAGGTTAGCCAACGCGGATCAGAAGATCAGAAAGAACCGGATTTCCAGTAACGTAGAGAGGTGTGCATTATGAAGCCGACTCTTCGACTCGATCCCGCACACCTACTACAGTGGTCCGACAGGCAGGGATTGCCAATCACATCTACCGATTTCGGAGTTGTTCGACAGGGTCACGCCGCCGGAGACGATGGATGGGCTGGAGGTGCGGAATGACGATTAAACGGATTCTCAACAAAGCACTCCGGCTTTTTGAATCTGACTGCCGTGAGCCGCGACTATTCCGCCGCGGGAGACGTCCCCAGAGTGCCGCTCCCAAAGAACCGGGGTTGTATTGGCTAATCCGAACAGACAACGGAGAACCCTGGTATATAGGCCAAGCGAGCAATTTGGCACAGAGACTTCGAGAACACAGTAACCATTTCTCAGACATCGAATTGGTTGCGGCCTGGAGAGCGATTGTGCCGTGTTTCACAGAAGACGCGTACGATCTCCTGAAAGATATGGAGCGTCAGCAGATCAAACGCTACCAGCCAGAAGGAAACCACCGTCAGGGTGGAGGGGGGAAACGTCCACGCCTGGAAAGATGTGAGCGCTGGGGGATCAGGCGATGCCAGCATCCCGGTGAATGCTTGCGGTGGAGAGGTCGATGAACCACCCCGATTGTGGGCTGGAACGTGGATTTGATCGAGAAGGATTCAAACTGAGACACTGCCCTCGCGGTTCATGGGTGGAAGGGCGGGGTTGTCGTCTGGTTGCTCTGGTTCTGGCCGACTACCGGTCTGGAAGCGCCGGGGCCGCTGGCGCATCGGGAACGACTCGCTTTTCAGCGGTCGGTCGGCTAACCTGAGATGCCGTATCCACGGTGGCCGCAAGCGACGGAAGGACATATGAGATGGCGACAACCGCAAACCGCAGGAACCCGGCCGTCAAGGAGGCGATGACCATGAGCCAGCTCCTGGAAGTCCTGTCCGAATCGACCGGGCTCCAAAGGAAGGCCGTGGCCTCGGTGCTCGAGCAGCTCGGAGTCGTCATCAAGCGTCACGTCAAGAAACGCGCGGTGGGAACGTTCACGTGTCCTGCTGAAGATCAAGGTGGTGCGCAAGCCCGCGACCAAGGCCCGCAAAATAATGTCGCCCTTCACCGGCCAGGAGATCACGGTGGCCGCGAAGCCCGCCTCGCGGGCGGTTAAGGTTCAGCCCCTGAGCGGGCTCAAGCGCATGACGGGGTAGGCCCTCTGGGCCGGCGGGAAGGGAGCACGGTTGAGGCGTTCGGATAGAGAGCGCGATGGTTGCCATTCGCCCGCTGTTGCGGTGTGTGTGGCCCGATGCATGCGGTGATCGAAGATTCCACCCGGCATGGATCTTCGCCGTGCCCTTGCGAGATCGGCTATTGCACCGAATCGGTGCATCGACGCCATGGGGCGCCGGGAGATGCCGGGTTTGCGCAGCGGCGGTGGACACGCGGTGTTGACCATGTGTTGATTGTTCGTGAGCGAATCATCC
>JAPOQB010000936.1 GCA_026710965.1 Deltaproteobacteria bacterium
GCTGTCGCCGAGCAGCTCACCCCACTCTCCGAAGCCTTTGTTGGAGGTCAGGATGATGCTGCCGCGTTCATACCGGGCGGACACCAGGGTGAAGAAGGCGGTGGCCGACTCTCGGTCGTAGGGCCAGATGCCGAATTCGTCCACGACGAGGACCTTGGGAGCCAGGTAGACCCGCATCCGCCGGTCGAGATTGTGCTCGGCCCTGGCCTTGCGGAGATCCTCCATCAGGTCGTAGGCGCGGACGAAGTAGGCGCCCTGGCCGTTCTCGATGGCCCTGAGGGCCAGGGCGATGGCCAAGTGGGTCTTGCCCACGCCGGGCGGTCCCAGCAGCAGCACGTTGCTGGCCTCGGTGACGAAGGCCAGGTTGGCCAGTTCCTTGACCAAGCGCTCGTCGATGGAGGGCTGGAAGCCGAAGTCGAATTGCTCGAGGCTACGCTGGAAGGGCAGGTGGGCCAGCCTGGTTCGGGTAGTGAGGTAGCGTTCCCGACGGGCGGCGACTTCCACGCCCAGCAGTTCGGCCAGCATCTCGGGATAGGGCAGCTGCCTGTTGGCGGCGGCGTCCAGGGTGTTGTCCAGGACTCCCACCGCCTGCTTGAGACCCAGGGTTTCCAGGTGTTGACGAGCCTGTTCCAGGGCGATCATGCCACACCTCCCGCTACCAGCTCGTACACGTCCAAAGAGCGTCGCTCCACCTCACCCACGGGGATCTGCACCGCGACCGCTTCCTTGCGAGGCCGGTTGTCGCCCCTGGGCAAGCCCGACCACTGGCCCGGCAGGATGAAACGCTGCTTGGGCTTTTGCGCCCGAGGATGTACCGCAATGCGCTCATCGCTGGCCCAGATTTCCACCGTCCCTTGGCGCTCGCCCACCTGCACCGTGGTTTCCACCCACTTCCAATGGACGCCGTAGTGGGAGCCCTCCCAGCTGACGAAACCGTCCCTGGATACCTTCCGGTCCGCCCTGAGGTACGGCGCCAGCGTGGCCCGGTCCGGCAGCTTGCCCAGATGGGGCACCTCCTCCGCGAGCATCTCCCAGGGCACCCGGTTGGTCGTCCCGTGGATCCGGGCGTTGGCCACCACGTCGCACCACTCCAGCGCCTGGCCGTTCAGGTCCGCGTCGTCGGTGAAGCGGATGCTGGGCCACATGTTGCGCCTGACGTACTTCACGCCGTTCTCCACCTTGCCCTTGGTCTGGGCCCGGTAGGGCTGGCACAGCCGGGCCTCGAAGCCCACCCGCAGGGCGAAGTCCAGCATCCGCTGGTTCCAGATCGGCCGCTTCTCCTCGTCCTTGCCCAGTGTGATCACCTTGGCATTGTCGTAGAGGCAGCGCCTGGGCACGCCGCCCAGGTACTCGAAGGCATTCACGTGGCACTGGATGAAGGCCGCGGTGTCCGCCCTGCGCACCAGCTCCACGTAGCAGGCCCGCGACCACCCCATGGTCATCACGAACACCCAGACACTACGCCGCTTCCCGTCCTCGCCGATGTACGACAGGCTGCCCCAGTCCACCTGGGCCTGCTCTCCCGGCGCGGTCTCAAACCGCATCGTCGCCTCCGGCTGGCGCCATTGCCGCTTCGGCCTCACGTACGCCACCACCGTCGAGTAACAACCCCGGTAGCCCCGAGCTTTGATCTCTCGGTGCAGCACCACGCAGTTTTCCAACCCCTCCGACATTCTGTGGTCGATGTACTCGGTGTACGGGTCCAGCTTGGACCCCCGCGGCGACCGTGGCTTGGGTCGCATCGCCTCCGGCGACTTCAGGTATCGACGTACCGTGTTGCGGGATATGTCCAACTCCCGGGCGATCTCCCGGATCGAACGTCCCGCTCCTTTCATCTCATAGATCTCTTTCATCATTCCCACCGTTAGCAAGGTCTCTGTGACACCTCCGCGAAAAGTCCGCAGATGATGCCACTACCACCCGGTGGGTCAGTTCCACTTTGCTACTTTTGCACATCTTAAAGTTGCTAGTGACACCAGCGACCCGAAGGCGATCCCGAACGGAAGCGACACCAGCAGCGCCGTCGCCACCGGCGAGATCCGCCACATCACGATCCGGTCGTTCCCCTGCAGGGCGTAGGACATCAGGCCCACCCCCGACAGCGCCCCGGCGTGGGCGTCCAGCGTCAACCACGGAATGAACAGCGCAACCGGGCACCCCAGGGCGGCCATCACGATGCAGACCCGCCCGTCCATGGTCCCCCGCAGCCGGCGCAGGACCCCCGGTCCCAACGTGCGTCCGCTTCGGCGCCCGGCCGGTCGGGGCCGGCCGGGCGCGTCGGGCACTCCACGACTGGTTGCACGGCGTGTTTCACGGTGGGTTTCACGATGAATGGTGTTCCTCATAATCGGTTCTCTCCCTTTTGGATGTGTAAACATTTCATGTGGGATCAATTCCCGCCGAGGGCCGCGCCCATCTCCTCCCAGCGGGCCCGCAACCGCTCCAGGTCCCGGTCCAGGTCCCGCACGGCGATGGGCAGCTCCAGGAGGTCGCGGCGCACCGAGGCGAAGTTGGCGCTGAGGCGCCGCTTGCTGATCATCACGTCCAGGTCGTGGAGCCGGTCCATGATCGAGCCCGTCCGGGCCCGGGTCCGGTGGGCCTGGTCCCGCCAGCGGGCGTACACCCGCATCTCCGCCCGGTCCCCGGCATCGGCGCGGGAACGTTCCATCGGGTCCCTGATGCCCCGGGTCAGCTCGGCCTGCGCCCGGAAGTACCGCCCCGCCGCACGCTCGGCGTGCTCGATGCGGTAGCCCAGCCGGCGATGCTCCGCCTCCGCGCTCCGGTACCGGGCGCTCCACGCATCCCGCAGCGCTTCGATGGCGTCGATCCGTTCTCCGGCGTCGATTCGTTCGTTGGCATCGTTGCGTTTGTTGGCGTCGCCGCTCCGGCCCCCGTCCACGGCGGCCAGCGCCTCCAGGGCCGCCGCAACCTCGTGCCGACCGTCATCGCCGTCCCCCTCCCCCGACGCCCCGGCGCGGGCCGGCACCAGGCGTCCCAAGGAACGCCCCACGTCGTCGGCCTGGCGCATCGCCGCGCCGGTGGCCGCCGACAGGTCGGCCCCCACGTCCCGCTCACCCCCGGCAATCTGCCCGGCGACGGACGGCGCCGCCGCCAGGCCGATCACCACGGCCGCCACCACCATCGCTCCCTGTGCAAACATGTTCATCTCTATTCCTCCTTTCCGTGTCTGGTCCCGCTCTACCCGTGCCTGGTCTTGTTGTGCGGCGGGTTCTTGCCGCCGTGGTTCCTCCGGTACGTCTCCAGCCGCTCGGCCTCCCGACGCCGGGCCCCCGGCTGCGTCATCCGCGACGTCTCCTTCCGCATGGTCCCCCTCTTGCCCGACCGTTCGTGCTCGCTGGCCCGACGCCCCAGATCGTTGCTGCTCCCGATGTACGTGATCTCCCCCCGGGACCCCCGCAGCGTGTACACCGCCGTATCCCTCCCGCCGGTCTTGGGCTGGCCGGTCTTGGTCTTGCTGTTCTTCGTCCTGCCGGTCTTCGCTTTGCTGTTCTTCGGGCTGCTGGCCCTGGGTTGGCTGTTCTTCGGCTGGCTGGTCTTCGCTTGGCTGTTCTTGGCCATGACATTTCTCCTCTGTCCTGATTCGGCCGGCGCGCCCACCGGTGGCGGCGCGCCGGCCACGTCTCGTTCTCCCGCTCTGAACCCGGGGGTTCCGGCCGCGGTTGTCAAAAAATGGCTATTCCCCTCCTTTGCCCTCCAACCCACCGCAGGGGTGGGCGAGGGCCTTGTGTTGATGAGATGGGATGAGCGGGCGCTCCCGGCCCCGGGGAAGGCGGGTCTCAACGACGCAAACCATCCCGAAACCGGGCGCTCTCAACCGATGCTCCCCATGGGCGCTCCCGTTGTGAGCGCCTCGACCGCATCCACGCCGCGTTCGACGATCAACGCCGCGGCGGCCAGCGCCGGACCGGTCCTGCCGGTCTTCCACGGCGCTCGGCGGAGGCGCCGCTGCCCCCATCGCCGCTGACCACTCACAGCTCCCGCCGCAGGCGGCTCACCACCACCTCCACGCTGTCCATGCAGGCATCCAGCGTCTCCGACACCGGCGCGCCCCGGCTCTCGCCGGACCGTGAATGCCGCAGGTCCTCGAAATACGCCTCCACCGGAAACTCCAGACCGCTCCCATCCGTCCCGCCCCACGCCACCAGCAGCGCCTGGCCATACCGCAACTCCCGCCCCACGGCCCGCACCCCTCCGCCAGACCCCAACACCGGACCCATATGCCCTCCACCCCGCGGCAATGCCTCGCTCCCCAGCGCCCGCGGCCACTCGCCGGTCCACCCGACCCTGGCCCTGAGCGGCCTCTGGTGCTTGTCCCGGTTGCAGATGTCCCGCAGCATCCCCAACCCCACTCCCACCCGGTTGCCCCGGGAGGCATTCCACCCACCGGCCCGGCGCGGCGGCTGCACGCTCTCGATGTACGCCCGGGCCGCCGGACCCACCCCGCAGAGCCTCGCGTCCAGCCGGCCCGGGTCCCGCCGCACCCGGATCGGGAACTCGCTGTGCCCGCCCGGGCCCCCCCCCCCCCCCTCGCCGCCCGCGCC
>JAPOQB010000938.1 GCA_026710965.1 Deltaproteobacteria bacterium
ACAGGTGCTGCTGCGCTACGCCGATGCCGCGGGAGAGGTCTCCGAGGAGGCCAACCCCAACGGCTCGGTGGACGACATTGCCGGCATCTGCAACCGCGAGCGCAACGTGTTCGGCCTGATGCCCCATCCCGAGGACGCCACCGAAGCCGTGCTGGGGGGAGAGAGCGGCCTCAGGATCTTCGCCTCCATGATCGCCGAGGTCCGGCGCCGGAGCGGCTCATGAGCGGCGACGGCGCCGATGGCGGGAGCCGTGGCGAAACCGGCCCCCACACCGCGGCCGTGACCGCCGAGGCGGTGCGCGGCCACGGCCTGACGGACCACGAGTACGACGAAATTCGCCGTCTCCTGGGCCGGGAACCCAACCTGACGGAGTTGGGGGTCTTCTCGGTCATGTGGTCCGAGCACTGCAGCTACAAGAGCTCCCGAAAACACCTGAAGCAGCTCCCCACCAAGGGTCCCCGGGTGATCCACGGTCCGGGCGAGAATGCCGGCGTCATGGACATCGGCGACGGCCTGGCCGTGGTGTTCAAGATCGAGAGCCACAACCACCCTTCCTTCATCGAACCCTACCAGGGCGCGGCCACCGGCGTGGGCGGCATCCTGCGGGACATCTTCACCATGGGCGCGCGACCCATCGCGAGCCTCAACTCGCTCCGGTTCGGCAGCGTCCGCCACCCCAAGACTCCCTACCTGGTGAACGGGGTGGTGGGCGGCATCGGCGGCTACGGCAACTGCATCGGCGTGCCCACCGTGGGCGGGGAGATCGCCTTCGACGAGTGCTACGACGCCAACATCCTGGTGAACGCATTCACGCTCGGACTGGTGGAGCGCGATCGGATCTTCACCGGCAAGGCCCGGGGCAGCGGCAACCCGGTGATGTACGTGGGCTCCAAGACCGGACGGGACGGGGTCCACGGCGCCACCATGGCTTCCGAGTCCTTCTCCGAGGGGTCCGAGCAGCGCCGCCCCACGGTGCAGGTGGGCGACCCCTTCACCGAGAAGCTCCTCCTCGAAGCCTGCCTGGAGCTCATGAAGACCGATGCCATCGTGGGCATTCAGGACATGGGGGCGGCGGGCCTCACGAGCTCGGCGGTGGAGATGGCCGGCCGGGGCGGCTCGGGCGTGGAACTGGAGCTTTTGCACGTTCCGCTGCGGGAGCAGGGCATGACGCCCTACGAGATCCTGCTCTCCGAATCCCAGGAGCGCATGCTGCTGGTGGCGCATCCGGCGGCGGTGGCGGAGGTGCAGGCCATCTTCCAGCGCTGGGACCTGGATGCGGTGGTGGTGGGAAGGGTCATCGACGAGCCGGTATTCCGGGTGCTGTCGGAAGGGCGCCAGGTTGCCGCCATCCCGGTGGCCGCCCTGACCGATGCCGCGCCCGCCTACGACCGACCCGCCGCGCGCCCGGCCCGCCAGGACGAGGTGCAGCGTCTGGACGTCGACGCGCTGCCGCAGCCCGGGAACATGAACCGGGTGCTGGAGCAACTCCTGGAGTCCCCCAATATCGCGTCGAGGGAATGGGTTTACCGGCAATACGACCACTACGTGCGCAGCAACACGGTGCTGGCGCCCGGCGCCGACGCCGCCGTGGTGCGCATCAAGGGAACTTCCAAGGGGCTCGCCCTGACCGTCGACTGCAATGGCCGGTACTGCCACCTGGACCCCCATACCGGCGGCATGGCGGCGGTGGCCGAGGCGGCCCGGAACCTCTCCTGTGTGGGGGCCACGCCGCTGGGGCTCACCGACTGCCTGAACTTCGGCAACCCGGAAAAAGAAGACGTCATGTGGCAGTTCTCCCAGGCGATCCTCG
>JAPOQB010000939.1 GCA_026710965.1 Deltaproteobacteria bacterium
CCGATGCCCTTGGCGCCGAAGGGGCCGTCCTTGTGGGGCACCTGCACGACGATGGGGTGACAGGCCGCGGGCACGTCCTTGATGGACGCGATCTGGTAGTCCAGCAGCGACCCGTTGAGAAGCTGTCCGTCCTGGAACACCATCTGCTCGAACAGCGTCAGGCCCAGGTGCATGGTAGCCGCACCCACCAGTTGCTGCTCGCAGTACTTGGGGTTGATGGCGGTGCCGGCGTCGCCGGCGACGTGGAACTGCAGCACCTCCAGGCGGCCGGTCTCGGTGTCCACTTCCACCTCCACGGCGCTGGCGGAGGCGAACCAGTACTCGGTGCACTTCTCCGACATGCCGGTCTCGGGGTCCGTGGGCGTCACCTCGGGCTGGCACAGGCCCTCGCCGGTGATAGTGGTGCCCAGGCTCCCGAACTTGGCCAGGAACGCCTCGGTGACGGTCATGCCCCGCTCCTCGGCGCCGCGCACGAACACCCGGCCGTCACGGGATTCCAGGTCGGCGGCGTCGATCTCGAGCTTTCCGGCCACGGTCTCGAACAGCTCCGCCTTGACGTTGGCCGCGGCCATGCGCACGGCGTTGCCCATGTGGTAGGTGGAGCGGCTTCCCGCGCTGATGGTGTCGTAAGGAGTGACGTCGGTGTCCGGCTGCACCACGTGCACCTTGTCGTGGGAGATCCCCAGCTCCTCGGCGGCGATCTGCGCCAGCGCGCTCTCGGAACCCTGGCCCATCTCCACCGTGCTGCTCAGGATGTTGGCGCTGCCGTCGGCATTGAGGATGACGATAGCGCCGGAGATGGAGGGCGTCAGCACCGCCTTCACCCCGCAGGCGATGCCCTTGCCCCGACGCCTGGTGCCCGCGGCCGGTTCCCTGGGTTGATCCCATCCCACGGCCTCCGCCGCCCGCTGCACCGACTCCTTGAGGCCGCAGGCATGGATGGGCGTCCCGGTGACGTAGAGGTCCCCCTCCTCCAGCGCGTGCTCCAGGCGGAAGTCCACCGGGTCCCTGCCGAGGGCCCGGGCGACGATGTCCATCTGGGAGTCGTAGGCCCAGATCACCTGCGGCACCCCGAAGCCGCGAAACGGTCCGGCCGGCGGCTTGTTGGTGTAGATGCAGTAGGAATCGATGGACACGTTGGGAATCTTGTACGGCCCGGAGGAAGTATAGCCCGACTTGTGGACGATGCGCGGGCCGATTTCGGCGAAGGCGCCGGTGTCCCAGTAGACCTCGCACTTGCGCGCGGTCATGGCCGAGCCCTTGACCGCGGTCTTGAGCTTCACCACCACGCCGTGCTTGGTGACGGTCTGGAACTCCTCCTCGCGGGTCAAGCTGTACTTCACCGGCCGGCGGGTCTTGAGGGCGAAGAGCGTCACCAGCGGCTCGAGCTTGTTGTAGAGCTTGGCGCCGTAGCCGCCGCCCAGGTAAGGCACCCGCACGCGAATGCGGTTCATGGGCACGCCCAGCATGCGCGCCAACTCGCCCCGGACGAAGGACGGCGACTGGCTGGCGGTGTAGATGTTGATGCGTCCGCTCTCGTCCACGTAGGCCAGCGAGACGTGGGCCTCCATGGGCACGTGCTGTGCCGGCGGCGCCGTGAACACGTCCTCGAACACACGGTCGGCCTCGGCGAAGGCCTGGTCCACGTCGCCCTTGCGGAGCTTGTAGTGGTAGCAGATGTTGGACCGGTCGCCGGCCTTGACGTGGGCCAGGTCCGCGAACGCCCCCGACGGGCGGACTTCCTCGTGAACGATGGGGGCGTCCGGCTTGATGGCGTCGAGCACGTCCAGCACCACCGGCAGCGGCTCGTACTCCACCTCCACCTGCTCCAGCGCCTCTTCCGCCGCGCGCCGGCTCTCCGCCGCCACCGCCACCACCTGTTCGCCCTCGTGGCGCACCCGGTCGATGGCCAGCACCGGCTGGTCCGCGAACGCCGGCCCGTGGTAGGGCGTGATGCCGGGCATGGCGGCGATGTCCGCGCCCGTCAGCACCGCGGCCACGCCGGGGGCGGCCTCGGCCCGGGACTTGTCGATGCCGACGATACGCGCGTGGGGATGGGGGCTTCTCAGCACCGCCACGTGCAACAGTCCCGGCGGCTCCAGGTTGCCCGTGTGCAACGCCCGGCCCGTCACCTTCTGGACGGCGTCCCGGCGATCAACCGACGTACCGACGATGGAATAATCCGCCACGAATCCACCTCACGAAGAAGCGGCCGGCCCGGCCAACTCCCGCAACGTCCGCTTGACGAACACTCGGGTCATCTCGCGCTTGTAGTCCGCGCTGCCGCGGAGATCCGCCACCGGGGAGATCTGCCCGTCGATGGCATCACAGACCGCGTCCCAAAGCTCTCCCGAGCAGCGCTCGTCCTGGAACCGCTCCAGCCCGGCCGCCAGCAGCGGCGCTTCCGCCACGCCGCTCAGGCCGACTCGAAGCTCGCCGACGTTCCCGCCGTCGAGGGTCAGGCTGACGGCCGTGCCGATACACGGCCAGTCGTTGGCCGAGAGCGAGCTGAAGCGCGCGTAGACCGTCCGTTGCGCCGCCGGCGCCCGCGGCACCTGCACCTCGGTGAGGATCTCCCCCGGCTCCAGCACGGTCTCGTACATGCCGCGGTAGAAGTCCTTGAGCGCCACCACCCGGGTCCCCTGGGCCCCCGACAGCACCACCTCGGCGCCGAGGACCAGCAGCACCGGCGGCGGGTCCAGCCGGTAGTCCGCGTGGGCGAGGTTCCCGCCCACCGACGCGGTCTCCCGGATGCGCACGTTGCCCACGTGACGGAACGCCTGGGCCAGGGCCGGCGCGTACCGGCTCACCAGCGCCGACCGCTCCACCGACCGGTGCGTCGCCAAGGCACCGATGCTCAGGCCGCCGTCGGTCTCGGTGATGCGGTCCAGGCCCGGAATCGACTGCAGGTCCACCAGATGGGAAAAGCGCAGCGCCCGCTGTTTCATCAGGATCACCAGCGTGGTGCCGCCGGCGATGGGACGGGCCTCGTCGCCGTGGTCCAGCAGCATGCCGCTGGCTTCGGCCACGGAAGCGGGGGTCAAGAGATCAAAAGCGGGAATGGTCATGACGAATTGGTTGCCCGCCGGGCGGTCGGCGGGCAATGGCCCGGTTTATAGCGCCTGGGGTTCTCCTTGACAATGCCACGCACCGCTTCGACCACCAAGCCGGGACCGGAGCGATCAAACATCCTATTCCATGACCCTGACCTGCAAGCCGTCGAAACGCTTGAAATCTTGATCGCGGGTCAGAATCGTCGCGATCCCGTGTTCTCTGCACAAGGCGGCGATCTGAGCGTCGAAGACCAGGTTGCCGCGGGCGTCTGCTTGACGAATCGCGACTTCCAGGTGCTTCAAAAATCCGGCCTCGGGCCGCACGACGACACAGGTCGGCGCCGCGATCAGGCTGTTGACGAAGTCGAGGGCCTCGGAGGAGGTCGAGGGTGGGTTGAAGACGCGCCGGTGGGTGACGACCCGCAAAAACTCGGTGACGCAAAACACCGGTAACGCCCACAGATCGTGTCCCTCGGCGAGGCGCGCCAACTCCGCCACCGCCGTGTCGTGCAAGTCCGCCTCGGCGCGATGGGCGTAGATCAAGATGTTGGTGTCGACCGCGATCATTCCCGGTCGAGGACGTCGTACAGCGCATCCCGGTCGGAGACGTCGACGTTCGGCGGACTGCTGCCCCGTACGGTCTTGAGGACCAGCTTGAACGGTTTCGCCGATCCAGTGGGCGCCACCAATTTCGCGCGCAGGGCGTCTTCGACGAAGGCCGTCAGCGTCATGCCGTGTCGTGATGCGTAGTCTTTGGACCGGCGCAGCACTTGATCGTTCAGATTGAGCGTTGTTTTCACGCAGATGACCTCGCATGTGCGGATATGGCTCAAACATATCAGGTCATCCATATATATGGCAAACCATCGACGCAACGTGACAAGGCCCCATCTCCGAAAATGCTCGACAAATCAGGAAGTCGCACTCCCGTGTTACAGGAGTTGTTCCATCAAATTGTCGTTCCCACCGCCCAATCCCAAGACACCCACGCTTGCGGCACCTCGGAAGCGCTGCAAGAATGAGTCCGCGATGACGATTGGAATTCTGGCTTACGGTTCCTTGATTCCCAATCCCGGAGCCGAGATCGCGGCGGTGACGGTGGACCGTATCACCGGAGTGGAGACGCCGTTCAGGATCGAGTTCTCCCGCAGCAGCCGCGTGCGCGACGGTGCGCCGACGCTGGTGCCGGTGGAGCGGGGCGGCGTCTGCGTTTCCGGGGTGGTGCTGGTGCTGCATGACTCGGTGGACGAGACCGCCGCCCAGGACATGCTCTACCGCCGGGAACGAAACCGGGTGGGCAGCGGCGACCGCTACGCGGACGTGGACCCGGCCAACCCGGACGGCGCCTTCCTGGGGAGGCTGGACGGCTTCGCGGGGCCGGACGTGGTGTTTCACGCGGCGTTGCGGGCGAACATCGAAGTGCCGACGCCCGAACTGCTGGCGCGTCTGGCCATCGCGAGCGCCGCGGCGCCCTCGGGCGCCGTGGATCGGGACGGTATCCGCTACCTCATGGACGCGAGGCAGAGCGGTATCGTCACGCCGCTCATGCCGGAGTACGAAGCCGAAATCCTCCGGCGGACGGACGGCCGCGACCTGGAGGAGGCCAGGGCCATGGCCCTGGCCAGGTCGCGCTAGCCGGCGTCCTTCGACTTCGCTTCGCGAAGCCTGTCCTGAGCCTGTCGAAGGGCTCAGGACGAACGGAAACGGATTTGCGTCGTGAGTCGAAGGCGCCGGTACACGTCCCCGGCACCCCTGTACGTGTCCGCTCGCGTATTGCTTCGGAGCCTGCCGAAAGCTATTCTGCCGTCGGACAACGCGTCGAGCCGATCAGGTGGAACCCCGGTGAGTCTAATAAGAGGTTGGGTCTGCCTGACGGCGGACCCGTGAGTATTCCAGAGAAAGCCAGGGCGCAGGTCACGGTTATGTACACCCAGCCGGACGGCCCGTCAGACTCATCCTCAACCTACAAGCCACGGCCCTGCCAGCCGCAGCGGGCCGCG
>JAPOQB010000627.1 GCA_026710965.1 Deltaproteobacteria bacterium
CTCTACGTAACCTGCCTCGGGTTGCGGGATCTGTGGTTTCCCAACGAGCCCAACCTGGCCCAGACCGCCCTGGCCATGTACCTGAGCGGGGACTGGGTGGTGCCCCGGCGCATGGGGGTCGTCTGGGTCGACTACCCGCCGCTCATCTACTGGGCGGGATCGGTCTCCTCCACCATACTCGGCGGCATGAGCGAGGTGTCCCTGCGCCTGCCTTCGGCCCTTGGCGCCATCGTCCTCTCGCTCGTCACCTGCTACACCGGCTCACGCTGGTTCGGGCCCTCCGCCGGACTGTGGGCGGGTTTCGTGCTGTTGACGTTTCCCCAGTTCGCGCTGCAGGCCATCGGCTACCGCCCCGACATGTTGTTCAGCCTCTTCATCGGCGCCGGGCTGCTGGTCTATGCCTCCGGAACCGGGACGGAACCGTCCTGGAAACCGCGCCTCGCGGGGTTTGTCCTGTTCGGCCTGGCCATGCTCACCAAGGGGCCGCTGGGGCTGCTGCTGCCGGGGCTGGTGCTGTGCCTCTGGCACGGCGCCCGCCGGGAGTGGCGTCCGCTCATGGCGCTGGCGCCCCTGGGCCTGGTGAGCCTGGCGATGTACCTGGCGTGGTTCGTCGCCTGCGCCTCGCAGATGGGCGCCGGCAACATCCTGGAGGAGTTGTGGCTCCAGAACGCGGCCCGTTTCGCGAGCGGGAGCCGGGGCCACGCGCGGCCCCTCCACTACTACGCGGTCAACATCTGGCACGACATGGCGCCGTGGAGTGTGCTGCTGCCGTTGGCGTTCTGGTGGATCTGTCGCGGGAAGACATGGCGTGACTCCAGGCACCAGTTGTTGCTCTGGTGGTTCGGGGTGTTCTTCGTGTTCCTTTCCATCGCCGCGACCAAGCGCCAGTTGTATCTGCTGCCGGCGTACCCGGCGGCGGCGCTCCTCATCGGCCATTGGGTGGCGGCCGTGGTGGGTGGCAGGGCGGAACTCATCGCGCCGGAGCGGCGTCTGGCCAAGGTGGCGGTCACCGCCGCGGGGTCGCTGCTGGTCCTTGTCGGAGCCGCCCTGCTTGCGGCCGGCCTGGGCGCGGATCTGCTGACGCGATGGCTTGCCTTGGAGCCGCTGCATGCGCTGGTGGCTCAGAGTCTGCGTGCGCCGAGTCTGGTCATCGGCGCGCTCGGCGTGGCCGTGGGCGCGTGGGTCCTGCGGGCCAGGCCTTGCCCGGAGCTGCCGCGCGCCCTGTCCCGGATCGCGGTGGGGATGATTCCGCTGTACTTCCTCATGTTCAGTTGGCTGATGCCCCGGTTCAATCCGGTGAAGACCTACGAGCCCGCCGGCCGTTGGATCGGCGGGCAGTTGGGCCCGGAACCGGTGTTCGGTTTGGCGAATCCACGCCGGGGCCGCGCCAAGATGGCCGCCTTTGGGTTCTATACCGGGCGCGGGGTGGAACTCCTGGAGACCGAAGCGGCCATCACCCGATTTCTGGAGGATCGTCCCGCCTCGCTGGTGGCGTTGGCCGGAGACGCGGTGGAGGAGATCTACGGGCCGGGACGAACCCATTGGCAGGCCCAGGTCGTCAAGCAGCTCGTGGCCGGTGGCGACCGCTACTTCGTGTTGCGGCGCTTGTAGGCCGGAGCTCCTTTCCGGCGGGTGCCGGCGGCGTTTCGTTTTCTATCCCGGCCCGACGTGTTAAATTTGGCGGTAGGGGCCGTTGCTTGCGAGAAGTACCGTCGCGGACGGATTGGGAGCCGAGCGACTTGCGGGCGTTCATGACCAACCACTCACCAAAGGAAAAGAGGCATCCGATGCGGAAACTGGTGGTATCCCTTGCCGTGCTGTTCCTGTTCGCCACGCTCTTCGCCGTCCCCTTGCAGGCGCAAGTCACCCAGGAGGACCTGGCCCAACGCGTGACCAAGGCCCAGTTCGCGTTTCGGGACTTTCAAAGGGATGCGCGGATGACCTGGTTCCGGCAAAACGTGCGTTACGCCAAGGGGCTGCTCATCATGCCGGTACTGGTCAAGGGGGGGTTTTTCCTCGGCGGGTCCGGC
>JAPOQB010000942.1 GCA_026710965.1 Deltaproteobacteria bacterium
CTTGACGGGCCGGCTCGAAGAGGCGGAAGCGGCCACCCGGCGGCGCGCTCTTGTCGAACGTGCCATTGGACTCGCGCGCCGCCGGGAAGAGCTTTGCGGCATCGTGGGGCAGAATGTGGCTTTGCCCGGCGCGCTGGCGAGGATGACGGGCAAGGAGGTCGAGGATGTCGCGCGGCACCAGGAACAGGCGGATACGCTTGCGGAACGGGTGCGTTCTCTCGAAGCGAATCTCCGTGAGGCGCGTGAGGCACAACAGAAAACCGCCCTTGAAAGCCCCATCGAGCCGGCCGATCTTGCGGCCTGGCGCGACAATGCGGACGAGTTGCGGCGCCTCGAGCTGGAGCTTGATGCGGCAAGAAGCGAACGCGGGGGCGTCCGGAGGGAGCTTGCCGCGGCTCTATCCTCGATAGGCCGTGACGATGTCGACCGTATCGCCCTCACTCTGCCCGAACACGGCGAGCTGTTCGAATTCCTGCGTTCAAGCCACGCAAACGATGCCCGGGCCGGCGCCATCCAGGAAAGGCTGCGTCTGCTTGAGCGCCTGGATGCGCCCGAGGACGGCGAGCAAGTCTTCGAGACGTCTCGGGACGCCGTGGAGGCCCTGCGTTCCTGGCTGCGGGTGCCCGAACCTGACGGTCTCGCCAACCGGCTTCGTACCCGGTGGCCCTGGCTCCTGTTGGCCGTAGCGATGCTGTTGGTCAGCGCCGGACTGGCGGTCCTCGCCGATCCGTCCCTGTCCCTTCTTGGCGGCATCGGCACCAGGATCGCCTTGGCGTTGCAGGCGCAGGTGCCGCCCGGGCTGATCCCGCTTGCCGGACCGCTTGGCGCCCTGGCCGGCGGCATCGCCCTGGCGGTGCTGCTGGTCGGCAATCGACGAAGCTCCACGGCCGGCAGGCAGGCCGCGCAGGCGGCATTCGAGAAACTGGATCTTGAGGGACCCGACAAATGGAATCTTTCGGCCGTGGAGTCACGACTGCGCGGCCTGGAGCGCGAAAATGCCATTCTCGAGTCCTCTTTGCAGCGGGCGCGTGACCGGGGTGTGGAACGGCAAGCGCTCGAAAACGAACTGGAGGGTTTGTCCGAGCCGAGAGCCGCCCTCGATGCCCGCAGAGAGGAACTCAAGGGCAGACTTGACCTTGATGCGCTTCCGCCGGACGCGGAGCTCGTGGACTTTGCACGCGCGCTCGACCAGGTCCGCCTGGCCCGTGGCCGCGACGAAGCCGTGGCCGGCAAGGTGGAGGGCCTTGAACAGAAGTATGCCGCTCTTTTGGCCGACGTGGCCGGCATCCTGGAGCAGCATGGCGAACCGCGGCCCGAAGATGCCGCAACGGCCGGGGCGCGGCTCAACAACCTGCTGGACCGGAACTCGCGGCTGGTGCAGGCGATCGCGGACGAACGGATGATGACAGGCCAGATCGAGGAGCACACCGCCGACCGCGAGGCCACGCTCGGTTCCATCCGGCGGATCTACTCGGACGCGGCGTTGAGTGAAGGCGATCTGAACGGTCTCATGTCACGGCTCAATTCATTGCAGCGCTATCGCCAACTGATGAGCGAACAGACGATCCTTGAAGGCCAGATCGCTCTCGATTGCACCGAGCTCGAGAAAGCCGGCGAATCGGTATTGGCGGAATGCGACGTGCAGTCCCTGGAGCGGTTCAAGGATGACTTGTCGCACCTGGAGGCGAGAGCGAGCCAACTGCGGAACGAAATCGCCGAGATCCACGCCGAGATGAATGCGGCCAGGAGCGCCAAGGTCATGCAGGACGTGATCGCCGTCCGTGAAGACGCCCGCGCGAAATTGCGGGACCTCCGCGATGAGGCGCTGTACGCAAAGGCAGGGAAATTTCTCATCCACGCGGCCGAGGAGGAATACGAGCATACCCGGATGCCCCGTGTCTTCGAACGCGCACGCGACCATTTCTCAAGCTTCACCTATCACAACTACAGGCTGGAGCTGGGCAAGGGCGGCGGGACCCCCCGGTTGTTTGCCCGTGAGTCGCGCGGCGGAGAAGCACGGGAGCTCGACGAGCTCTCGGACGGCACCCGGGCGCAGTTGCTGTTGGCCGCACGAATCGCTTTCGCCGAGGAAGCGGAGCAGGGAAAGGTGCTGCCGCTGTTTCTCGACGAGGCGCTCGACCAGAGCGACCCCCAACGGTTCGAGGCCATGGTCCGGAGTCTCGGGTGCGTCGCCCGAGACCAGGGCCGCCAGATCTTCTATCTCACCAGCGACCCTCTCGACGTCGACCGGATTCGCGACGCCCTCGGCAAGGAGGATTGCGCCATCGCCGCCGAGATCGACCTGGGCCGGATACGTACGAACGCGGTCAGCGTACCCGGTCCGCAAGCGCTCCGGGTCGACCCGGGGCCGACGGTTCCGTCGCCCGACGGGCTGTCCTCCGAGGAATACGGAGCGGCTCTCAACGTGCCCGCGTTCCGTCCGGCCCTCGGTTGGACCGAGCAGCATTTCTTTTACGTCCTGTGGGACCATCCGGACCTGCTGCACGAGTTTCTGTCCAACGGAATCGAGCGGGTGGGGCAGTGGGAGACGGTGTCAGGCACTCCGCTGGCCGAGCGGCTGGGCTCCGGTCCGGTGCCCGTGGCGGAGACTGCGTCGAGGCTGGAACTGCTCGAGGTCTTCTGCGAGTTGTGGAATCAGGGTAGGGGCCGGTCTGTCGGCCGCGACGCGCTCGAAGCCAGCAACGCCCTCACCGACCACTTCCTCGAGGATGTGGTCGCCATTGCCCGGGAGCTGGACGGCGACCCGGAAAGGCTTCTCGCCGCGCTCGATGACAACGCGGACCCGCGGCTGCGCGGTTTTCGGAAGAGCAGCGTCGAGAAGCTTCAGCGCTACTTGGCCGACACCGGTTACCTCGACGACCGCCCGGTTCTCACCGAGGCCGACCTGCGGCTTCGCGCACGCACGACCCCGGCGGCCGACCGGCTGCCGGCTGGCGTCGCCAACGACTGCCTAAATCGTTGGTGGGGGTGGGCCCTGAACTCTTCCGATGCGGATTTCCGTCAGTAAAGCAAAAGGACAATTGACCGAGCTCGTTCGCCGTGCCGAGGCGCCCTGGCCGCGGCACCCGTGCGGGTCGCGTTAGGCCGGATAGACCTCGCGGCGCAAGGCGCCGGCGATGGAGGCCACCACCGGGCCGAACGCCCGGCGCTGTGCCAGATCCGGCACGATCTCCCGGACGGTGGCCTCGAGTCTGGCCAGCGGCGGCGGAACGCCCCGGTTGGTGACATCGAGGGCGCGCAGGGCGATGGGCACAAGAGTGGCAAGCGCCATGTCGAGACACCGGCCGGCGCGGTCCTGCTTGGACCATGCCAGAAAAACCGGGCTCGCCACGTCGTTCTGTCCGAATCCTCCCGA
>JAPOQB010000110.1 GCA_026710965.1 Deltaproteobacteria bacterium
CTGCTGGCCGCGGACTACGCCAACGCCCGGGACCTCTCCACGCCCGCCGCCGTGGAAGCGGCCTGGTACTTCCTCGCCGGCCGCTGGAAAGACGGTCCGCTGGTCCCTCGCGGATTCTCCGGACACGTCATGCGGGAATCTCCCGGCGACCGTATCCGCGACGCGGTGGCGCGACTCCTGCGCGGCATCCGTTCCGGCGAGTTCTTCATCATGCCCGGCGACTATTGCAAGTATTGCGAAGTCTCCGAGATCTGCCGCAAGGACCATTTCCCCTCCTCCACCCGCGCCGGCCGCCATCCGTCGGCGGAGGCGTTGGCGCGGATGCGGAAGGCCGCCTTGAGGGACTGATCCCCCATGACGACGCCGCCCGCAGACGAACGCGAGCGCCGCCTGGCCACCACCACCTTCGACCGCAACGTGGTGGTGACCGCGGGCGCGGGCACCGGCAAGACCACCTTGCTCGTGGAGCGGTGCGTGAACCTGCTGATGCGCCCCTCGGATCCGGTGCAAATGACGGAGCTCGTGGCCCTCACCTTCACCAACAAGGCCGCCAACGAGATGAAGGCACGCCTGCGGGACCGCCTGGAGGTGCTCGCGGGACACACGGCCGGCGGGGCCGCGGCGGAAGCGGCGGAAACCGAAGCCCTGGACGCCCTGCGCGAGCGCTTCCCCATCACCGCCGACGACATCCGCCACCGCGCCCGGCAAGCACTAAGCCAGCTCGAGCGGGCGCAGATCGGCACCATCCACAGCTTCGCCGCCGCGCTGCTGAGGCTCTACCCGCTGGAGACCGGACTGGACCCACAGTTCCGGGAGGACGACGGCAGCCAGCGGAAGAGGCTGTTCGCCACCGGGTGGGCGCTATGGCTCGACCAGGAGCTGTCGGGGACGGGGCCCGGGACCGCGGAATGGAAACGGCTCCTCGGCCGCCTCTCGCTGGACCGGCTCGGCGAGCTGGCGCTGGCCCTTTGCGCCGAGAACGTGGACCTGGACGCGCTCCAGCGCCCGGGCGGACCGGATGACCCGGCCGACGTCCTTGGGCAGTGGTTGCGCGGGTTGGAAGATGCCGTAAACGATCTCATCCGCCGGTATCCCAAGCAACGCAAGTTCGAGCGGGCGCTGGCGGTGGCCCGGAAGGTGATCCGGGCGGCTCGGGACGGCGGCGCGGCCTTCGACGACCAGGAGCTGAGCCTGCTGGGGAACTCGACCCCGGCGGCGGACTGGAGCCCGGAGGATAGCGCACCGGCGCGCGACCTCGTCGCCGATGCCCGGGCGCTGGCGCGGGTGGACCCGGTGGAGATCGGCCGGCTGTGCGCCCTGCTGGTGCCGTTCGCCCGGCGGTTCCGCGAAGACTTCGCCCGGGGCGGCCTGGTGACCTTCGACGGCCTGCTGGTGCGGGCGCGGGACCTGCTGCGCGACCACCCGCGGATCCGGGCGGAGTTGAAGGGGCGCTTCAAGGCCATCCTGGTGGATGAGTTCCAGGACACCGATCCGCTGCAGTACGAGATCCTCCTGTGGCTGTGCGAAGAGCGTTCCGGGCGGGCCGCGAACTGGCGCGACGTCCGCCTCGAGCCCGGCAAGGTGTTCGTGGTGGGGGACCCCAAGCAATCCATCTACGGTTTCCGCGGCGCCGACATCGCCGCCTACCTGCAGGTCGTCAAGGAGGTGATCCAGGCCCAGGACGGCGTCGAATACCGGCTCACCGCGAACTTCCGGAGCGATGCCCGGATCCTGAACGTGGTCAACGGCGTGTTCGATCGCCTGATCCGGGAAGAGCCCGGCCTTCAGCCCGAGTACATCCCCCTACAGCCCGGTCTCGGCCCCGCATCCCAACCGCCCGATGAGGCCGACCGCCGGCTCGTCCGCGTGCGCCGGGTGACCAGCGCCGGCGCGACGCCCAACGCGGACGGAGCACGCCGGCTCGAGGCGGAATCGCTTGCGCGCTGGCTTGAAGAAGAAGTGCTGGGACGGGCCTTTTTCGATAACGAGGAAGGCAACCGCGTGCCGGTGAGGCCCGGTCACGTGGCCTTTCTCATGCGCACCCTCGGCAACGTGCAGCTTTACCTGGAAGCGCTGCGCCGGCGCCGCATCGGCTACGTGGTGGAGGGCGAACGGGACTTCTATGCCGCCCAGGAAGTCATCGACGCCATCAACCTGCTCCGGGCCATCGACAACCCCCACGACCGGCTGGCGCTGGTGGGGGTGCTGCGGTCGCCCGTGGGCGGGTATGACGATGCCGAGATCTTCGCCCTCGGCCGCCGGAGACTGCTGGACTACCGCGCGGCGGCGGACCACCGGTGGGTGGACCTACCCCCGGGCCTGATGGACCTCTACCAGCGGCTCTCCCGGCTGCACGGCGAGGTACGCTTCCTGGAAGCGGGCAAGGCGGTGGAGCGGGTCTTCAAGGAACTGCCGCTTTCGGTGCTGGCCGCGAGCAGGAAATCAGGCCAGCAGGCGGTCGCCAATCTTGAAAAGGTGCGCCTGGTGGCCGGGGAGGCGGGCGCCGACGGCAGCGGGACGCTCAAGGACGTAGTGGCCGAGCTGGAACGCCGGGTCCGGGACGAAGAAGCCGAGTCCGAAAACGCCCTGGAAGAGGAGACCCTGGACGCCGTGCGGATCATGAGCATTCACCGGGCCAAGGGCCTGGAGTTTCCCGTGGTGGTGCTGGTGGACGCCCTGGCCGGCGTGAACAACCGGCAGGGTGAAGCGGTCGAGGTCCGCCAGGATTGGGCCACGGGCCTCGCGGGCATCCGCGTCGACGACCTGTGGAGCCTGCCCGGCGTTTTTCTTCGGTCGAAACAGCGCGAGCGGGAGCGGTACGAGCGACGCCGGCTGCTGTACGTGGCCATGACCCGGCCTCGTCAACAACTCGTGGTGTCGTTCGCCGAACGCGGGCAGGACCGGGACAGCATCGTTGCCATGGTCGACGAGGCCACGGGCGGCGCCCTTGCCCAGGCGGTCCCGCCCGCCGTGACCTGCGGCATGGGCGAGATGGCGGTGGAGGGGGTGGAGGAAGATCCCGGGGCGGCGGAACACGGCTACGGCCAGCCGGCGCCACCCCCGGACACCGCCGACTGGTCGTGGTACGAGGACCTGTGGCGCCGGCGGCGGGACGACTACGAAACCCGCCGCCAAACCCCGCTGTTCCTGACGCCGAGCCGGCTCAAGGCCGCGGGCGAGGCCAGCGAGGCCGCCGAGGCCCGGCCCGGCGCCGGCGGCCTCCAGCCGGACACCGCGCTCGTTCTTGGTTCCCTGGCCCACCAGGTGCTGGAGCACTGGGACTTCCAGACCACGCGGATCGAAGAGGATCTCGACGAAGCCGTCGCGCGGCATGCGTCCGGCCTGCCGGCCGCGCAGAAACCAGTGGTGGTGCGGGAGCTGAAGGCCATCTGGGCCACCCTGGCCGGTTCCCCGGTTTACGAAGAGCTGCAGGGCGCCCGCATCCTGGGACGGGAGATGCCCTTTGTCCTGCCCTGGGGCGGTCAGGTCATGGAAGGCCGCATCGATCTGGTCTACGAACGGGAGGGACGTCTCTACGTGGCCGACTACAAGACCGATCAGGTGACCGACGAGGACCTCGCAAAAGTGATGCACGACTACCGCCACCAGGCGCGGGTCTACACCGAAGCCGTAAGGAGCGGCCTGAACCGGGAAGTGGCCGCGTTCCGGTTGATCCTGTTGCGGCTGGGCCGCGGCGTGGACGTGCCCGCCGGGAGTCCGTCCGAGTAGACGGTCGTAGCGAGAAGCAAGGAAGTGGAAACCTTTTTGCTCCGACAAGTTCCCAGGATCGAGGGCGGACACCCATGAGACGCGAGCCCCATTTCACCGCGGAGAAAATGCTGTCCAGGCTGGGGGTCAAGCCCGGCGCCCTCGGCAGGATCGCGCTGGTTCCGGGTCCTCGGGAACGGGCCGCGAAGCTGCGGCGGGCGCTGGAGTACCCGCGCAAGAGCCTCGCCTTCCAGGACTACGAAATGCACACGGGCACGCTGGGGGCTGAAAGGGTCACCGTCGGCAACGGCGGGCGCTACTCCGCGGACACGGCCATCACCACGGAACTGCTGTGCGCCGGCGGCGTGGAAACGCTGGTGCGGGTGGGAAGCTGCGGCTCGCTCCAGGAGACCGTGAAGCTCGGCGACATCGTCATTGCCACCGGCGCGGTCCGGGGCGACGGCGCAAGCCCCCGTTATGTCCCCGAAGAGTTCGCCACCCTGCCCCACCCGCGGGTGGTGGAGGCGCTTGCCCGGGCGGCCGACAGCCTCAAGGTGCCGGTGCACCGCGGCCGCGTGTTCACCACCGACGCTCTGTTCCGCGAGACGCCGGAGCTGCTGTCCGAGCTGGAACAACAGCGGCTCACGGCCATCGACATGGTGACCTCGGCGTTTCTCACGGTGGCCCAGGTCAGGAACGCCCGGGCCGGCGCGGTCCTGGCGGTTTCGGACGAATGCCTCACCGGCAAGCTGGGCTTCCGCGACCCGGTGTTCCTGGACGCCGAGGAACGGATCATGGAGATCGCCCTCAAGGCGGTGGAATGGCTGTGACCGTGCTTCGGCTTCGCTTTGCTAC
>JAPOQB010000323.1 GCA_026710965.1 Deltaproteobacteria bacterium
AGCTGACCTGGGTCTTCTTCGCCCTGGGCGTCTTCGTACGGCCGCTGCCCTCAGCGCCGACCTCCGGCCTGATGTGCACGATGTACCCGTCCGGCGCGCCGCCCGTCTCCGGGGCGCTCCAGCTCACCGTCACGCCGTCCTCGGTTGCGGCCACCTCAAGACCCGTTACCGGGCCGGGCATCACCGACGGCAGGGTGACGCTGGCGCGGACCCGCTCGCCCTTGCCCGCCTCGTTCTCCGCCCGCACCCACACCTCGTAGGTGGAGCCACTGTTCAGGTCCCGGAAGGTGAGGGCAGTCTTGTTGGCTCCGGGCCTCCGGGTCTCGCCGTCGCCTCCTCCCTGGCGCTTGATGTTCACGATGTAGCCGTCCGGCGCGTCCCCGCTCTCCGGGGCGCTCCAGCTGACGCTCACGCTGTCGTGCGTAGCCGTCAGCTCCAGGCCCAACACCGGGCCGGGCAGTTCCACAGGATCGGGTTCCGGCTCAGGGGCTGGGTCCACCGACACCTCGAAGGCGTCGCTGGCCCGGTTGCCGTCGGCGTCCTGGGCAGTGACCGTGATGGTCGCCGTTCCCTCGGACACTCCGGTGACCGTGAGCGCGGACTGGTCGGCGGCCACGGCCACGGTGGCCTTGGCGTTATCCGACGATGACGCCGTGACGGTCAGGCTGTCCCCGTCAGCGTCGCTGAACACCCCCGCCAGGGAGATGTCCCGCGTGGACTCAGCTTCCAACCCGCTCACGTCGGCGATGGCCGAGGTCACCACCGGCGCCGCCTTCACCGTCACGGTGAACGCGTCCTCGACTGTACCGCCATATCCGTCGGCGGCGGTGACCGTGACGGTCGCCGTTCCGCGAGACTTGGCGCTTACCGTAAGCGAGGAGTAATCAGCGGACACGGCAACAGTTGCCACGCTCTCAGCCGACGATGCGGCGGTGACGGTCAGGTCGTCGCCGTCGGCGTCAGCAAAGACGCCCGAAAGCGTTACCCGGTGCGTGCCGGTCTCGTTGACTATGGTGGCGTCCGCTATCGCTGTGGACACCGTGGGCGCGTTGTCGACCTGCTGCTGCGCGGCAGGGGCGCTCACCGTGACGTCGAAGGCGTCGCTCACCCGGTTGCCGTCAGCGTCCTGTGCCGTCACCGTGATCGTCGCCGTGCCCTCGGACTTAGCAATCACCGTGACGGCGGTAATCGCGGTCGTTGTGCCGTCGAGGGCGGCCGATACCTCCGCTATGGCGCTGTCGGAAGACGCTGCCTCGGTCACGGTCACCGCGTCGCCGTCCGCGTCGCTGAACACTCCCGACATCGAGACCTGGTGCGTCGCTTCAACCGCAAGCTCGCTCACGTCGGCGATGGCCGACGCCACGGAAGGAGCGGCCTTCACCGTTACCGTGAAGGTGTCCTCGACCGCGCCGCCGTTCCCGTCGGATGCCGTGACCGTGATCGTCACCGTTCCGCGAGACTTCGCGCTCACCGTAAGCTTTGAGTAGTCGGCGGCCACCGACACGGTGGCCACGCTCTCATCCGAAGACGCGGCGGTAACGGTCAGGTCGTCGCCATCCGAGTCGTCGAACACGCCCGACAGGGATGTCTCATGCTTGCCGCTTTCGCTCGTGATGGTGGCGTCGGCTATGGCGCTGGCCACCGTGGGCGCGTTGTTGGGCGGCGCGGACACGGTTACCTCGAAGGCGTCGCTGACGGTGTTGCCGTCAGCGTCCTGTGCCGTGACGGTGATGGTGGCCATGCCCTCGGACTTGGCAATAACCGTGAGGCCCGTGATGGCGGAGGTCGAGCCGTCGA
>JAPOQB010000943.1 GCA_026710965.1 Deltaproteobacteria bacterium
ATGCCGGCGGGCAGCGCGCCGTCGTCGATGCGCCGCCGCAACGCCCTGCCCAACGGCGCGCCGAGATCGCCGTACGATTCGTTCTCGTTGCCGTACACGTACTCGCTGACGCCGCCGGAGAAGACCACCGCGTCGCAGCCGCCGTCGGCGTTCAGGGGCGGGCTCAGCCACAGCCGCTCCAGCTCGGGACCGGCGTTGCCGCCCTGGGCGAGGCTCAGGACCACGTCCGCCATGTGGGCGGCCAATCGCTCGATGTCGGCCGGCCCGGCCCGGTCACCCACGTTCCAGTCCAGCCCCACCTGGCTCGCCAGGGCCTTGCCGCCGGGCTCCAGCACCGTGATGGTCCCGTCCCCGTCGGTGGCCAGCAGCCGCCCGCCCACGTGGAAGGCGGCGGTGCCGAGGACCCGTCCGCTCTCGGCCAGGGCCAGCTTGGTGGTGCCGCCGCCGATGTCGATGTTGAGGACGCGGCACTTCTGCTCCGCGGAGAACGCCACGGCGCCCGAGCCGTGGGCCGCCAGCAGGGCCTCGAAGTTGTGGCCCGCGGTGGCGCAGACGAAGTCCCCGCGCTGGTCGGCGAAGAGATCGGCGATGGCCCGGGCGTTGTCCCGCCGTATCGCCTCGCCGGTGAGGATGATGGCCCCGGTGTTCACGTCGTCCGGAGTGAGCCCCGCTTCCTCGTAGGCGTCGTCCACGAGCCGGCCGAGGGCCGCGTCGTCGATGCGCTCGCGGTTGCCGGTGTAGGGGGTGAACCGTATGGGGGAGAGATAGAGCGTTTTCCGGTCCGTGACCACGAACCGGCTGGACAGCTCCCGTCCCAGTCGCCGCAGCACCAGGCGCGAGAACAGGATCTGGGACGTCGCCGTGCCCACGTCGATGCCGACGCTGGTCAGGGTGATGGTGTCGAGCTTCCAGAGAGGATGGTCTTCCTCTTCCTCCGGTGTGTGGCCGTCGTGATCGTGGTCGTCCCCGATGTCGTGCATGGTCCGAGCTTCCCGGCGCCGCGGATTTACCAGTGGAGGGAGGCCCGCAGAGTCAAGCCGTGCTCCGCCACCCTTTCGGACCGCTCGCGGCGCGTTCCCTGGAGCGCCAGGTCGAACGAGGATGCCATCCGCAGCCGCGCGCCGGTACGGTATTCCTTCGCCCCCTGGGCCGACAGCAGGAAACCGGCATAAGGCGTGACCACGCCCCGTCCCCCGAACGCCGGCAGGCCGTAGCCCAACTCGCCCGCCATGCGCAACGCGGCGTCCGCCGAGCCGGCCCCGGTTCCCGTCAGGCCGCGCTGCCAAAGCTGGTCGGCGCTGCTTTGAGGCTGGCCCCAGGAGGGGGCGAGGCTGACCGAGAAACCCCGGCCCGAGACCCCTGGATCGAGGCGCAGCGAGCCGCCGGCGCCCCATTCCTCGCGGTCGCCGCCGTGGGACAGCAGCGTCCTGCCGCGGCCCTCCACCGTGAGTCCCAGCGACGGTTCCCGGTATTGCAGCGCGCCCCCGATTTCCAATCCGGCCCCGGTTTCGCCGGCGCCGCCGTCAGCGAGAACTCCGAGCTCCAGCGAAGGGGTCAGCTCGCCGCCCGAGTCGAACTGCCGGGCGTACTTTCCCTCCAGCGCCAGCCGAAGCCGGCTTACGGTCGAGGTGAGTTCATCCATGTCGTCGGAGCCGTGGACCTCGGCTCGGGCCAACCCGCCCTGGCCCTTCAACTCCACGGCGGTTTCGCCGCCGGGCAACAGGTCGCTGCTCGAATACACCGTGCCGTTGGCGCCCACCGCCCCGGACCATTGCGTCAGGTCGCTGGTGCTCGCGACGTCCGAATCATCGTGGTTCACGCGCACCCTGCCCCAACCGTGTCCCGCCATGGCCCAAACTCCGACGCCCGAGTCCAGCATCCAGCCCACGTAGGGGTTCAGGCTCGTCAGCGTGGTTTCATGATCGCCGCGCCTGGGATCGACCCCGATCTGTTCCGTGTAGTCGAGGGTTCCCTTCGAGTGGGATATGGACAAGCCTGCGAGCAGGTTGCGCTTCAACAGCACATCCGTGCCGAAATGGCCGCTCACGACATTGCCCTCCCAGTCGATGTCGCCGGAGCCGCCGGAGAGACTCTGGTAGTCGCCATTGCCCCACAGCGCCAGACCGCCCGGTGCGTTGCCGAACGGGTTGAGCGGCAACGCAAACGATGAACCGGCCAGAAACCGGCCCGGGTCCATCGAGTCGTCGCGGATGGCCCTGGCGCCGGTGGCCAGTGCCTGGGAGAGGTTGGATGCGCCGCCAAGGTTCCAATTCGTTTTCGGTGCCGTCGGGCTCGAGAGCCGCGAGTTGACGCGGTCGCTCACCGCGTTGGCCGTGCTCGACAGGATCGCTCGCGAAACCGCCGGCAGCAGAACGGGGTTGACCCGGTCGATGCGCGCGCGCGGCGACGGATATACGCCGACGTCGGAGCGCTCGAGCAGCGCCATCCCCACCGCGTTGACATGTTGTCTTTCCATGTCGCCGAGTGTCGGCGACTTTCCGGAGCCGGGATAGTGGGCGCAGTAGGAGCTGGACGGATCGTCGGTGTTGCCGTCGCCGGTAGCCACGCGCTTGCGGCGGCAGTCGAGGGAGTCCCACCAGGCGCCGACGCTGTCGAATCGGCCCGGGCCGTGGGCATTCGCGGCAGTGTCGTTGACGGACCTCTTGGTCTGCGGATCCAGGTCGGCGTACATGTTCCGGGCAGCAGCGTCCTGTTGCGGGGTCGCGGTGTCGCCGTGCAAGGCGGCGACCTTTTGATCCGGGCTGAAGCCATCCCACCACTGCATGACCGGCGCAATGTCCGGGGGATGGACGCCGGGGCTCGTACGCCCGAGCAAGACCTGCCCGATCGCGTCCACATGCGCCTGTTCGGCGGGGCCGAGCAGCGGCTCCACGCCGGAGCCCGGATAGTAGGCGCAGTATGGGCTGTTCGGGTCGTCGGTGTTGCCGTCGCCCGTGGCGACGCGCTTCTGGCGGCAGTTGAGGGACTCCCACCAGGCGCCAACGCTCCTCAAAGGTGTGGTGGGGGCGATTCTGTTGGTGGCGGAATTAACCAGGCGCTTGGTCTCCGGGTCCAGATCCCCGTACATGCGCTCGGCGGCGGCCCTTTGCTCGGACGTGGCGGCGTCGCCGTGCAACGCGGCAACCCTTTGGCCCGGGTCGAGGGCACTCCACCAGCGTATGGCCAAGACACTGTCCGCGGGATAGGCGCCGAGTTCCATGCGTCCGAGCAAGGACAGCCCGATCATGTCCACACGGGCCATTTCTTCGGTGTCGAGCAACGGCGTCCTGCCGGAGCCCGGATAATGGGCGCAGTAGGGGCTGGTTGTATCCTCGGTGTTGCCCTCGCCGACAGCAATGCGCTTCTTGCGACAGTCGAGGGACTGCCACCAGGCGCCGACGCTGGCGAAGTTCACGTTCCCGTTGATCTCGTCCGCGGCGTCGTTGACGAGGCCCTTGGTTGCCGCATCCAGGCCGGCGTAAGGATTCCCGGCGGCGGCGGTCTGCTCGGGAGTCGGTTGGTCGTCGCCGTGCAGGGCGGCCAACCTCTCTTGGGGGTTGAGGACATCCCACCAGCGCATGGCGGCCTCATTGTCGGGTGGCGGATCGCCGGTCTGCGCGTAGGTCTGGCCTTGGAGGCCGAACGCCAGCAGGGCAAACAGCGCGAGCATCATGAGGGTGGACAACCGGCCGAGCCGTTGTCCGTAGCGGTGTCCCGGTCTTAAGCGTATCAATGTGTGGATCTCCGGCGGAGGTTGGGTCGGTGTCGGTCAGTCGATGAAGCTCCCCTCCGGGTCCGGGAGGTTGCCTTGCTCGCCCGGCAGGTTGCCGTGCTCGTCCGGGAACAGGACCTTGACCGCCTCGGCGCCGCCCACGCCGGTGCACCAGGGCACCATGTTCTTCATCCGGCAGGTGATGCTGCGCTTGGCCAGCTCTGCCTCGAAGATCTCGTGGATCTCGGGGTCTTCGTCCTCGTACTCCACCTGGTATCCGCCCTTTTTGCCGCTGACCTCGCCGGTGCGGAGCACGGTGGACTCCTGGGCCTGCCAGCGGCTGACGGCGTACTTCCTGGACAACCCCTGGTTCATCACCAGGTAGGTGGCCGGCGTCGAGCCGACGTTGAAGTGCTGGTGCAGCCACAGGCCCTGACCCGCGCCCGAGAGGTAGAGGCTCCCTTCCTTCCAGTCGCAGCGGACGCGCTCCTCGTTGCCGCGCTGGGCGAGCACATAGCCTTCGCCCTCGATGATGTAGAGGTGCGCTCCCGGGCCGTGGCGGTGGGACTTCTTGTAGTAGCCGGATTCGAAGCGGGACACGTGGGACTCCATCAACCCGGAGCCCATGACCATGAACGCGTTGGTGCCGCCGCCGCCCCGGCTCTTCCACTCGTAGAGCGGCAGCTTGCGGATGTCCGGGATGAAGTTGGTCTCCCACACCCGGCCGCGGTAGAGCTTGGCCTCGGCGTTGAAATAGTCGGGCTCGCCCTGGTAGCGGTCGTCGAAGTCGTAGCTGTTGTCGAAGATGAAGTGCTCGCTGTTCCACTGCCGGAAGAGTTGCGGCAGGTCGGTGACGGAGAACCACCGCGCCGGCTGCGACAGGCTGGCGTTGAAGAACTGGTGCCAGGCGTTGGTGGGGGGCACGAAGTAGCTGCCGGGGCCCCACTCGAAGGTCTGCTTCTCGCCGCCCTCGCGCCACACCGAGCAGGAGCCGTGACCCGAAACCACGTAGATGGCTTCGGTGTACATGTGCCGCAGCGGCGCGGTGTAGCCTCCGGGCGGCAGCTCGACGATGTGCTCGTCGCCGCCGTTGTCGCCGTCGAGGTAGCACAGCGCGCCCTTGACGCCGTCGCCCTTGCGCGGCCACGGGCCCACTTCCACGGCCTTCATGTCCTCGATGAAGACGCCGCCGATCAGCGGGGCGCCCTCCCGCTCGCGCCACTCGGCGTAGGAATCGACGCGCGTGAGCGCGGGTTGTTTCTCCGGGTCCAGGGGTTGGGTGGGTATGGTCACGATGTCGCCTCTTTCCGTGATTTTGGGGAAGGGTAGGCGATTGAATGGAGTCCTGTCAATCGAGGAGCATGCCTGGGCGCCCGCGATCTTCCGGGAAGGGCGAAAAGGAGGGGACGGCAAGGAAAACGCCTGCCGGACAATTACAAATACCGGGTCATATTCGTTACAAATACCGGGTCATTGTCGTTACAAATGCCGGGTTACATACGTTGCAAATACCCGGTCAGCGGAGGAGCGACCCATGCCCGGCCCCCTGAACGACATCCGCGTGGTGGATTTCACCCACGCTCTGAACGGACCCTTCTGCACCATGCTGCTGGGGCATCTGGGAGCCGAGGTCATCAAGATCGAGCCGCCCCAGGGCGACAACTTCCGGCGCTCCTGGACGGCGCCGGACGCGGGCAAGGACGGCTACGAGTTCCTGTGGATCAACGTCAACAAGAAGAGCGTGGTGCTGAACCTCAAGAGCGAGCGCGGCGTCGAGCTTGCGCGGGAGATC
>JAPOQB010000131.1 GCA_026710965.1 Deltaproteobacteria bacterium
CCCCGACGCGAATCGGCGGCGGGGCGCCCTCGGGGACAGCAGCGCCCTGGGTGGGCGGCTGCGGCTGCATCGCGTTCGGGCGGAGGAGGCGGTACGCACAGGTTTGGCCCAACCGCTCGGTCTCGACGTGATGGAGGCCGCCGCCGGGGTCCTCAAGATCGTCAACAACAACATGGCGGTGGAGTTGAGGCTTGCGCTGCAATACCGTGGCGTGGATCCGCGCGACTTCGTGCTGGTGGCCTTCGGCGGCGCCGGCCCGCTCCACGCCGGCGTGCTGGCGGAGGAGCTCCGGATACCCGCGGTTCTGGTGCCGCCGAATCCCGGCCTCAACAGCGCCCTGGGACTGCTTCAGACCCAGGTGCGGCATCTCTACCTGCTATCGGATCTCGGGCTGGTGAGCGATTACGATCCCGCGCGCATGAACCAGCGTTTCGAGGAGCTGCGCCTCCGGGCCGTGGAGGACATCCGGGAAGAGCACTTCGAGCTCTCGGAGGCGGTTTTCCGCCGTCAGGTCGACATGCGCTACCTGCACCAGGGTTACGAGCTCTCCGTTGACTGCCCGGACCGGGAGATCGTGGACGCGGACAAGGCCGGGCTCAAGGCGCGCTTCGACGAACTTCACGGGAACGTGTACGGCCTGAGCGCCAAGGACGAGGACGCCGAGATCGTGACGTTCCGGCTGCTGGCGGAGATCGCCGTGCCGCGGCTCACGCCGCCGCCCCTGGAAACCGGGGACCCGGGCGTCGAACACGCCGTCATCGGCCGCCGGCCGCTCTTCGACCTGGAGCGGGGAGAGTTCCTGGAGGCTGTTGTGCTGGACCGCGGCCGCTTGCTGGCCGGCAACCGGATCGACGGGCCCGCCGTGATCGAGCAACTCGACGCGACCACGGTGCTGCCCGCGTCGCAACACGCCACCGTCGACACGTTCGGCAATATCGTCATCGAGAGGGGAGAGAATCATGGATCTTGACCCGATCACCAGCGAAGTCGTGTTGAGCCGGTTGCGGGAGATCACCGCGTCCATGGCGCACGCGCTGTTCCACAGCGGCTACTCGCCGATCCTGCGCGAATCCCAGGACGGCACCGCCGGGCTGACCGATGGCACGGGACGCGTGATCATGGTGGGCGGAGGACTGCAGTACCACTCGCTGCTGTATTCGCAGGCGGTGGCCGGCGTCCTGGAACGTTACCCGGCGGAGGAGATGAGCGAGGGCGATTCGTTCGTTTCCAACGATCCCTACAAGGCGGGAAACAGCCACGTGCCCGACATGGTGGTGGCGACCCCGGCCTTTCACGACGGTAAGGTCGTGGCTTTCGGGGTCAGCGTGGCCCACAAGGCGGACGTCGGCGGCCTGGTGCCGGGATCGAGCGGCGCGGCATCGCGGGAGATCTTCCACGACGGGATCCTGCTGCCGCCGGTGCGGTTCACCACCGCCCAGGGCGTCCTGCCCGAGGTGGAGGCGATCCTTCGCAACAACAGTCGCATACCGGACGTGGTGCTCGGCGACCTGCGCGGACAGGTGGGGGCGACGAAACTCGGGGCGATCCGGTTCCAGGAGCTGCTGCAGGAGTACGGCGCCGAAACGCTGCTGGACACCATCGACGAGTTGATGACCCGCACCACGGCCCGGGTGCGGGCCGAGATCGCCTCGTGGCCGGACGGAGAGTTCGAGGCGGAAGGCTTCCTCGATCACGACGGCGTGGACCGGTCCAAGCCGGTGCGCATCCACGTCCGGGCCGTCAAGGCGGGCGACCGGTTGACCCTCGATTTCTCCGGGAGCGACCCCCAGGCGCCCGGACCCGTGAACACCACGCGGGTCACGACCCGGGCGGTTTCGACCCAGGCGGTGCTGGCGGCATCGGATCCGAGCATCCCGATGAACGCGGGCGCGTTCGAGGCCATCGAGTTCAACCTGCCGCCGGGACGCGTGATGAGCCCGGAGTTCCCGGCCACCGTCAACCACTACTTCCCGACCTCGCACCTGGTCTACAACTGCGTCCTCGCCGCCATCGGGAAGTTCAACCCGAACCGCGCGGTGGCCCCCTCCGGCCTCGGCACCGGCGCCATCGCCGTTGGCTACAAGCAGAGCCGCTCGGCGGGCCGGCCCACCGTCCAGTACGAGATCATGATCACCTCGCTGGGCGGCACCAGCGACCACGACGGCGCCGCCATCGTCATGCCGGTCAACCATTTCGCCCCCGGCACGCCGGTGGAGATCCTCGAGACCGAGTATCCCGTCGCCGTCCGCCGCTACGATATCTGGCAAGATTCGGCCGGCGCCGGGCGCTGGCGCGGCGGCACGGGTTTCATCCGCGAGTACGAGTTCCTCACCGACTGCACCCTTACGATCCGCTCGGCCAACCACCAGCAGGCCTCATGGGGCCTCAACGGCGGTGGAAGCCCGCCCAACTCCAGGACCACCATCCAGAACCCGGCCGAGGACCCGGCCGAAGCCGACATGCTGGAAACCCGGCCCCTCAAGGCCGGCGCCCGGCTCGCCATCTTCCGGAGCGGCGGAGGCGGCTACGGCGATCCCAGGGAACGCCCCCCCGAGTTGGTGCGGCAGGACGTCGAGGACGGGTACGTGTCGCGGGAAAAGGCCCGGGAGGCGTACGGATTGGCGGAGGACTAGCAGGTTGTTGAGAGACTCCGCTTGGTAGGGGTTGGCGCCCTTCGACTTCGCGCCGCTGACGCGGCGCTACGCTCAGGACGAACGGTTAAGTTAAGAAATCCGGAGGAAAAACCCCGTTCGCCCTGAGCTTGTAGGGCTCAGGAACGGCTTCTCGAAGTGGAGTAGAAGTAACTTAACCGTTCGTCGTGAGCGTAGCGAGTTCTGCCGAGCGAAGTCGAAGGGCGCCAACTCGAAACGGCGCCAACTCTCAACTCCCTGCAAAGGGCGCCGCTCACCCGTCCAGCTTGAACAGCCGCTCCGCGTTGCCGTGGCGGATCAACTCCTTGGTCTCTTCCGAGATGTTCTGGTTGACGGACAGGAGCTGGACGTCGCGGAACTTCATGCTGCCGCCGGGGTCGTCGTGGGGGTAGTCGGTGGCGAAGAGGAAGCGCTCGGGGCCGAGGAACTCGATGGCTTCGGGCAGGGCGGCTTCTTCGGTTTCGATGGTGAAGTAGAAGTTGTTGCGGAAGTAGTGGCTCGCCGGTTTCTTGTTCTTCTCCAGGAAGACCTCGGCGCCGTAGAACGCCCGGTGGCGCCGCAGCTTGGCCTTGACCCCGCGCACGACGTCGGCATCGGCGTCCCCGTCGTAGTCCACCGGAGGGCCGTTGAAGGCCGCGTCCAGCCTTTCCACCAGCGGCTTGATGAAGCCCGTTCCGGCCTCGGTGAAGATGAACTGAAGGCCGGGAAAGTCATCCAGCAATCCGCTAGTCACCAGCGACACCAGGCTCACCTGTCCCTCCTGCGGCGCGAACAGGTAGAGGCCGTCCTTCTGGAAGTTGGGCAGGTTGCTGATGCGGTGGCCGTGCTGGATGTTGTGGAGGAAGATGGGCATTTCCATCTCCTCGGCCCGGGCGAAGAAGGGCCACAGCTCCTTGTGGCTGCCGAGGCTATCGCCGTAGGGGTGATCCTGCACCGGGTAGACCTTGTCCAGCACCACCGCGCGGAACCCCTCCTTCTGCGCCCATTCCATCTCGCGGATGGCCGCGGGCACGTCCTGGAGCTGGACGATGGGCACGCCGATGAGGCAGTCGTGCCGCTCCATCATGCGCAGGTTGGACAGGTTGTAGGAGCGGGCGATGGCCGACGCTAGCGCCGGCTCGATCATGTAGGTCCACCAGCCGGAGAACTGCGGCAGCACGAACTGACGGTCCACCCCAAGCACGGGCATCTCGTCGAGCCGCACCTGGAGATCCACCAGCCCCTTCATGCTGGCGCCGGAACCCGGCGGTCCCAGCGGCGTCACGCCCGGCACCTCGGGCGGTCCGCCCGGAAAGTCGATGTCGGCGAGCAGTCCGTCGTCGCTGTACCGTGGGATGGGCGCCTTGTCCCGGAACTCCTCGGGCATGTCGTCGAAGGCGTCGTTGGGCATGATATGGGTGTCGCAGTCGATGATCACTGTGGATTCCTCCTGGTCAATGAGTAGCTATTAGCGCCGTTGCGCGGTGTTGGCAAGCTTGCGGTCCGGTCCTTGTGGCTACGGCGAGCTCCGCGTAAATTCGCAACCATGTGCGGTCGGTACACGCAGACGAGGAAGCTTCACGACCTCGTGGACCGTTCTGCAATTTGTTTGAATTTATGTCCGATTTATCAATAGGTTATACATTACGTGCCCTAAGATGTAATCGATTCGCAACCTGCTTCGATCAATACTCAGTCCCCGCAAGCGCGTGAACCGCCAAATGCCCCCAACACCCAGATTGGCGAACGTCTTGGCCGATTCGAGCTTACGTTCCCAGTTGATGCGTTCCTGAGCAATCTCGCTCTGCTGGATGGTCGGGTCCTCTAGCGGGTAGTACATTAAGTTCGGTGCGCCGAACGACACCGACCTGTACCGCCGGTCCCTGCGGACGCAACCGCGGTGGTGCCCACGACCGCCAGCATGACCAGTCGAACCCCCGAATGCCGGCGTTTCAAGCCGGTGCCTGGTAGAACCTTCGGGTTTGCATAGTGGGGGGCCGGTGATAGGCTGATTCAAGAAGGAGTGGAAACACAATGGCTACGAGCGAGAAACGGAAAATAGAGCGGGGCATCTGGAGCCGCCGGGACTTCTTCGGCCGCCTCGGCTGGCTGGGGTTCGGGGTGTTCTCCCTGATCTCCCTCTTCGGTTTCATGCGGTCGGCGTTTCCTCGGGTGCTCTTCAAGCCGCCTTCCGCGTTCAAGGCCGGCTTCCCGACCGACTACGCCATCGGCGAGGTCAGCGAGAAGTTCAAGAAGGACTTCCGCGTGTGGATCGTGCGCGAGGAGACGGGTTTCTACGCGATCTCCGCCATCTGTACCCATCTCGGATGCACGCCGCGTTGGCTTTCCGCCGAGAACAAGTTCAAGTGCCCCTGTCACGGCAGCGGCTTCTTCAAGTCGGGCCTGAACTTCGAGGGTCCGGCGCCGCGGCCGCTGGACCGCTTCGAGATCGCGGTGGCGGAGGATGGGCAACTCGTGGTGGACAAGTCCAGGACGTTCCGCATGGCGCCGGCCGGCGAACCGGACGAGCAGCATCCCAACAGCGTCCTCAAGGCCTGAGACGGATCATAGTCAACCTGGGACAGATCCAGAGCAGTCCATGAATCGACGGCAATTCCTTGCCTGCTCCGCCGCTTCGATCCTGTTCCCGACGACCGGCTGGTCGGCAGCGCCCTTGCGATTGAAGGCCGGGCCGGTGACCGCCCGGATCCTGCCCGAGGACGACCGGCCCACCTCCATGCTCGGGTTCAACGGATCGACCCCCGGCCCCGAACTCCGCGTACGCCAAGGGGAACGGCTCTCCGTTTCCTTCGAGAACGGAACGGGCCAGGCCTCCGCGATCCACTGGCACGGCATCCATCTCGACAACGCCATGGACGGGGTGCCGGATTTGACGCAGGCGGTGGTGCGACCCGGCGAGACCTTCCGCTATGCGTTCGACGTCCCCCACGCGGGCACCTACTGGTACCACGCCCACCACCGCTCCTGGGAACAGGTGGCATGGGGGCTTTACGGCCCGCTGATCGTCGAGGAGCGGGACCCGCCCCCCGTCGACCGCGACATTACCGTCGCCCTCGACGACTGGCGGCTGGAACGCAACGGCATGCTGCACGAGAGCTTCGGCAACCGCCACAACTTCTCTCATGCCGGGCGGATGGGCAACGTCGCCCGCGCCCTGTTCTCGGCGGCCACGGTCCGGCGCGG
>JAPOQB010000523.1 GCA_026710965.1 Deltaproteobacteria bacterium
CAACGACTGGCAGGTGTTCTGGAAGGTGACCCTGCCCATGGCCATGCCCAGCCTCCTCTCCGTACTGATCCTCACCTTCATCCGCAGCATGGAGGCCTTCGAGATCCCCGCGCTGGTGGGTCTTCCCGCGGGCATCGAGGTCCTGACGACCCAGATCTACCTTCAGTTGATCGAGGGGTTCGTGCCCGAGTACGGCTTCGCCAGCGCCTACTCCGTGCTTCTCATCGCTTTGGTCGGGTTGTGTCTGATTCCCTACTATCGCGTCACCCAGCACGCGCACCGGTTCACCACCATCACCGGCAAGGGGTTTCAGCCCCGGCGCAAGGACCTGGGACGGTGGCGCTGGCTGGGCGGATTGGCGTTGCTGGGCCTGCCGGCGCTCCAGCTTCTGCCGCTCACCGCGCTCATCTGGTCGAGCTTCATGCCCTACCTCGTAGTGCCCTCATGGGAGGCGCTGTCGATGTTTACCCTCAACAACTACGTGGAGGCGTTCAGCGACGACAAGATCCTGCGCTCGGTCACCAACAACGTCACCATCAGCATGGTGTCCGCCACCGCCTGCGTCGGCGTGGCGTTCGTCACCGCCTGGCTGGTGACGCGCACCAACATCAAGCTGCGCTGGTACCTGGACCGGTTGACCATGGTGCCGCTGGTGTTCCCGGGCATCGTCATGGGCGTAGCGGTCCTGCAGACCTACCTCACCGTTCCGATTCCCGTGTACGGCACCATCTGGATCCTGGTCATTGCCTTCTCGGCACGCTATCTGCCGTACGCCATGCGCTTCAGCCACGCCGGCCTTATCGGCATCCACAAGGAGCTGGAGGAGAGCGCCACCGCCAGCGGCGCGAGCTGGGGCAACGTGGCCCGGAAGATCATGATTCCGCTGATGATGCCGGCGCTTTTCGCCGGGTGGATCTACATCTTCCTGATCACCATCCGGGAACTGTCCGTCGCCCTGCTGCTCTACAGCCCCGGTTCCGAGGTGATCTCCGTGGTCATCTGGGAACTTTGGGACAACGGCCACGTGGGAAGTCTGTCGGCCTTCGCCCTGGGCATCAGCGTCGGCACCGTTCTGCTGGCCACCCTGTTCTACAAGTTGAGCCGCCGCCACGGCCTGGACGTCCGGTAGGAGCTGAGAGCCGGGGAGAAGGCGGAGGCACCGGACTGCCCGGACCAGACATGTAGGGGCGACCGGCCGGCCGCTCCCTACCGGAGATCGTCCTGCCATGCCGACGAGAACCATACCGCCGTTCCGAGCCGACCACGTCGGCAGCCTCCTGCGTCCCGCCGGGCTCAAGGAAGCCAGGGTGCGGCTCCTGGGGCCGGACACGGCCGAGAGCAACCTGGGACCCCACGGCAACGAGGAGCTGGCCCGGATCGAGGACGGCTTCGTCCGTGACGTCATCGCGTTGCAGAACCGCGTGGGTCTACGCGGCGCCACCGACGGGGAGTTCCGCCGCCGTAGCTGGTTCAGCGAGCTGATGATGACCTGGGAGGGCTTCTCCGCCACCCGTCAGGGCGCCGCCTCCCCCTTCAGTTGGCGCAACGAGGAAAACCGGCAGCAGGACTTC
>JAPOQB010000944.1 GCA_026710965.1 Deltaproteobacteria bacterium
AAACGATACTGCGCCACAGGTCGCAGAGGACCCGTTCCCAATGGGGCCTCGTCTCGCGACTCACCACGGCCTACTGGCCCAAGCTGAAAATCCGACACCCGTGGCCAGACCAACGATTTGCCGTCAGCGCTGTCATGGGCGAAACCCAAGGGAGGAGCCTCGTGCCTTAGCGGGCATGCGGGGATCTGCGCGGGGGGCGCTGGGTAACCGGCGTCCCTACCGCAATGACGATGGTCAACGACGGGCTCTACCGGAACAAGATGGCGATCGGCGCGGTCTACCGGGCCGAGCTTGCCCGGGATCTCAAGGACCTGGGGTACGGGATCGAGAAGACGCACCCGGACGGACGGTTCGAGATCGAGGGGGTATCACGGGAGGTAGTGGAGGGGTTCTCGACGCGGCGGGCGGAGATTGAGGCGGCTATGGCGGCGCGGGATGAAGGGGCGCCTTTGGAGAACCCGAAGCTCGCGGACCGCGCGGCGTTGATGACGCGGGCCAGGAAACGGGACGTGGACAAGGGAGAGCTTCGGCGGTCTTGGGAGCGCCAAGCGGCGGAACTCGGGTTCTCGGCCGACACCGTGCGCGCGAAGGCGATGCGAGTGGAGCGGGAACTGCCTTTGCCGGACCTGTTCTCGGACCGGGGAGAGCGCGGTGCGGAGGCCGCGGCATGGGCGGTGGAGCACCTTTCCGAGCGCCAAGCGGTGTTCTCGCATGGGGATCTTCTTGCAGCGGCGCTGGCCCGGGAGCCGGGCGCGGTGGCGGCCGAGGCGGCGGAACGGGCCATCGCGGAGCTCGAACGCGAGAGCGGCCTTCATGCAGCGAAGGGTCTGGAATCCGGAAAACACTGGACCACGGACGCGGCAATGGCGCGGGAGTCGGAGGCCATCGCGCTGATGAAGGCGGGCCAGGGCGCGGAGAAGACGATCATGCGGGGCTGGATCGCGGAGACGAAGCTCCACGGCGGCCGTCTCAAGGAGGGCCAGAAGCAAGCGGCGAAGCTGATCCTCTCGTCCAAAGACCGGGTGTTGGGAGTGCAGGGATACGCGGGCACGGGCAAGACGACGATGCTGAATCGGCTCCGGACGCTCGCGGAGAGCCGGGGCTACAACGCGGCGGGCCTCGCTCCGTCGGCCTCCGCTGCGCGCACGCTGGAGCGGGAATCGGGAATCGAATCGGAAACGCTGCAACGATTCCTCGCGCGCCACGAGGGGATAATCGAAGGCCGGGGTACGGCGAGGGGGCTCCGTAACGTGCGGGCCTCGTTCTCGAAGACCGTGCTGGTGGTGGACGAGTCCTCGCTCGCGTCGAGCGAGCAGATGCGGGGACTGCTCAGGGTCGCGACCACGCTCCGGGTCCCGCGCGTGGTGCTGGTGGGAGACGAGAAGCAGCTCGGGGCGGTGGAGGCGGGCAAGCCCTTCGAGCAACTCAGACACGCCGGTATGCAGACAGCGGTGATGGACGAGATCCTCCGTCAGCGCGACAAGGAGCTCAAGGAGGCGGTCCGCGCGGGCCTTGCGGGCGAGGTCAGGACCGCTTTCGAGAGGCTCGGGGACCGGATTGCACAGGTTGAGAGAGAGGATATCGGCAAGGAAGCGGCGAAGCGCTGGCTCTCGCTCTCTCCCGAAGAGCGCGCCGCAACCGGGGTGATCGCGCCGACCCGGGCATTGCGGGACGAGATAAACGAGACGATCCGGGCGCAACTCGTGACGGAGGGCGCGGTCTCCGGTCCTGCGAGGCAGGGCGAGAAGCTGGTTTCGCGAGGGTTGACGCGCGCCGAGATGGCCCGTGCGTCTAACTACTCCGCGGGAGACACGGTGATCTTCAACCGCCGGTACAAGACGCTCGGGGTGGAAAAGGGAGACGAGCGCGAAGTGGAAAGGGTCGACTACGAGCGCAACGCGGTCTGGCTTCGGGACGGAAACGGCAACCTGCTGGACTGGCGGCCCTACATGCTGGCGGGCGCCAAGGGTGGAGTGGAGGTCTATAAGAGCGAGGAAATGGAGCTTCGGGCGGGCGACAAGGTGCGGTGGACGCGGAACGATCCGGGCTCAGAACTCGCCAATGGGGAGACTGCGGCGGTGGAATCAGTCGGAAAGGACGGCGTCCGCTTCCGTCTCGAGGACGGATCGGCGGCGAAACTTGCCGAAGGCGACCCCCAGTTGCGTCAAGTCGACCGGGCTTTCGCCTCCACGGTGCACGCTTTCCAGGGCAGGACGGTGGACCGGATCGTTGCCGCCATGCCCACGGGGAACCCGGACCTGACCAACTAAAGAGCCTTCTACGTGGCGATCAGCCGAGCCCGGGACGGTGCCGAGCTGGTCACCGACGATGCCTGGAAGCTCTCGGATCAACTGGAGAGAGCCACGGGCGAGCGGGTTGCGGCGCTCGATGGGGCGGCAATGGAGGCCGCGCACGAGACGGCGTTCGGCCTTGAATCGACCCTCGAACGCGACGGCGACCGGGAGGCGCGCACAATAGACGGAGCGGATCGGGTTCTCGAAGAGGAGCAAGTTATCGATCCCGAGCGCGAGCACGAGTCCGGTCCGCGCCTCGAAACCGACCGCGAACTCGACCATTCAGAGGAGTCGGAACACGATCGCCTGCAGGAGGAGGTTCTCGAACAGCCGCAGGTGAACCTCGACTACGATCTCGAGATATAGAAACCCCGCCTCCTTCCGGCCGATCCCGCGACCCTCGCCGCCAACAATCCCATCGCGAAACGAACTCCGAAATGCCCCGCGCGCCACCGGACCGGGCTGGAGCACTCCAGCTACTCTCTCCCGTCGCCAGGCCTCCCGGCCTTTCGGTGTCATTCCCGTGCGCAGCCTGTCATTGGCGTGCCCCGTGTAACACGCTTCGGGGTGCCAATCTCCTTCGTGTACCGGTTCGTATGCTCCATACTGCCGCGCACGAGGGCGCTGAAGCGGCGGTGTTCAATGCCGGGCGCGGACATAGCCGGGACCGGGAATCGTCTGC
>JAPOQB010000633.1 GCA_026710965.1 Deltaproteobacteria bacterium
CTAGTCATGACAGTCTAGGCACGGCGAACCGGCCGGTCCGGGAATGCCTGGGATGAGCGGAATGCTACGGGAAATCAGAAAGTTCTCCTGTATTGCCCACCTGCTGGCAGCTACAGCAGGGCTCACCTTGCTCCTCGGCGCCTGCAGCGGATTTGCTGTGAAGGAACAACGCAAGGGCCAACTCGGGGCCGCGGAACAGCAACAGTTGAACAGCAGTCTGAGGGTGGCGTCGGCATCGGCCGATGCCGGCCAGCTCGAGGCCGCGGAGCGGCTGTATGTGCAACTCTCCCGTCATTTTCCGAACGCGCCGGAGCCCAGGCTCGGGCGCGCCTACCTGGCGTTGGAGGCGGGTGACTTCATCCTCGCCGGCAAGCTTTTCGCGGAGGCGGAGGAGAGGTCGGCGACGCCGGCCGCCAGGGCCGAGGCGCTGCTCGGTGCCGGCCGGACGGGCCTCGGCAAGGGAGACACGGCCGGGGCGAAGACCCATTTCGCCGCCGCTTCCAAGCTGGCCAAGGGCACGCCGGCCGAAGCCTGGGTGGCCAACGGTCTCGGCGTGGTGGCGACTCTCGAGGGTGACCATGCGCGGGCGCGGACGCGTTACGAAGAGGCGCTCCAGTTGTCGCCCTCGCATCCGATGATCACCGCGAATCTGGTGCGCGCGCTGGCCCAATCGGGCGCGGAAAACGAGGCCCGGCGGCTCTACGCCAAGTACCCTGCCTCCCATTGGTTGGACGGTGACGGGGCGGCCCTTTCGCGTTTCTTCGACGAACGGAAAGGCGCCGCCGCGCCTTCGGGCGCCAAGGTGCAGCTTTACTCCGCGCGCTCGCGCGACCGGGCGCTGGCCGCCTGGGGCCGGCTTTCCTCCGAGGAAAAGGATCTGCTGGGCTCTCTGAGTCACCGCGTCGTCAAGGCCCGGATTCCCAAAAAAGGGGTGTTCTACCGCCTCCGGGCGGGCCCCCTGGCGGACAAGGCGGCGGCCAAGCGCCTGTGCGGACTGTTGAAGGGCCGCGGCCGGGACTGCTTCGTCCCGGCAGGAAAATGGACCGGAGGCAACGGCGCGGGCGGTGAAGAACGGCCCGGAACGGCCGAGAAAAACCCCGACGCCCGCGCCGGGGGTGTCCGGAAAATCGCCGTCTCCCCGACGCCGGCGGCCGCCAAAAAGCCGTCTTCGGAGACGCCTGAAGCCGGAGAAGCCGCCGCGGCGGCGGGCGGCGCCAAGGTGCAGCTTTACTCCGCGCGCTCGCGTGACCGGGCGCTGGCCGCCTGGGGCCGGCTCTCCTCCGAGGAAAAGGATCTGCTGGGCTCCCTGACTCACCGCGTGGTGAAGGGCGAAATACCCAAGAGAGGGGTGTTCTACCGCCTCCGGGCGGGCCCCCTGGCGGACAAGGCGGCGGCCAAGCGCCTGTGCGGACTGTTGAAGGGCCGCGGCCGGGACTGCTTCGTCCCGGCAGGAAAATGGTAAGGACTATCATGCCCGAATTGTGGATACTGATCGTCTGTTGCGCGCTGCTGGGGGCGGCGGTCGTTTTCGACCTCGTCTCCCGCCAGATCCCGAACACGATCCCGGTGGCTCTGCTCGGCCTGTTCGCGCTCCAAGTCGCCGTCGCCGGCCACCGGGACATGGCGCCGCTCTGGGCGCACGTCGCCACCGGCGCAGTGCTGCTGGCAGTCGGCTTCGTGCTTTTCCTGACGGGCACGCTCGGCGCCGGCGACGGGAAACTCATGGCGGCGGCGGGATTGTGGGTCGGGCCGTTCGGCATCGGCGGCTTCCTGGTCGGCGTGGGGCTGCTCGGTCTCGCCCTCGGCCTCTTTTCCCTGTTGCCATTTGACGCCACACGCCGGCTGCGCGCCGACCTTCCTTTCGCGGTGGCGATCTCGCCGCCGGCTATCGCGCTGCTGGCGCAACGGGCGTTTGTCGTGGCTGGAAGCGCGTGATGCTGAAAGCCCGCTTCGCGCTCATCGTCCTTCTCGTGTGCGTCGTCGCCATCGCCATCTTCGGCGGCGCGTGGCTGTACTTGCGCCCGAAACCCGTGGCGCCCGCACCCAGGGCGGCGCCACCGCCCAAGCCGCTGCCGGTGGTCCTCACCGCCTCCACGGACTTGGCGGTCGGGAGCCTGATCACCGCCAATGATGTCATCTGGTCGCCGCTCAAGAACGGCGTCATCCTCTCCGCTCACATGCTCAAAGGCAAGACCCAACCGGAAAGTGTGGTTGGAGCCGTGGTGCGCAGGTCGGTGTACAAGGGCATGCCGCTGACGTGGTCGTCGATCGTACGCCCCGGCCAGTACGGTTTCCTTGCCGCCGCTCTCAGGCGCGACCACCGCGCCGTCACCATCCTGGTCAACCGGGCCACCAGCCAGGCCGGTTTGATCTATCCCGGCGACCGCGTCGACGTGATCCTCACGGTGGAGGTCCCGGATGCGCAGACGCGCAAGACCAATACCTTCACCGGGACGATTCTCGAGAACATCCGCGTGGTCGCCGTCAACCGGCAAGTGGAAAGCAGCGTAGGCTCCAGCCAGGGGCAGGGGGGCAGAAAGCCTTCCCGAAGCGGCGCCAGCACCGTCACTCTCGAGGTGATGCCGTCGGAGGCCGAGCGTCTGGTGCTGGCCACTTCCAAGGGCGACATCTCGCTCGCCATGCGATCCCTCACCGACGGCGCGCGGCGCGACCAGCGCACGCCCACCGGGCTGGAGAACCTGCTCGCGCTGCCGGCGACCGAAATCAAGCCGGAGGAAACCCCATCCACGCCCACGCCCGTCGCGGCCCCGATCCCGGTCCCGGTGCCGAAGGAACCGAGCCCGGTGCGGGTGCAGATCTTGCGAGGCAGCGCACGCGAGGAAGTGACGCTGAAAAAATAGCGCGAACCGGGAGAGGGAGCGCGTTGGCCGAATGCCTGTGACCACCTTCGGTTCCAGGCTATTCGAGAGGGCGTTTACCCGGAGCCTATTCCCCTGAGCGCGTTCACCGCCATCATGAACGCCGGGCCGCCCATCAGCAGAATGATACCCGGCACCACGAGCAGCAGCATCGGAAGGCTCATAAGGACCGGCAACCGCCCGGCCGCGGCCTCGATACGGGCCGCCCGCTGCAGGCGTTCGTTCCGGGCCATGTTCTGGATCGACTGGCCCATTGGCGTGCCGTAGCGCTCCCCCTGAATGACGGTGGTGGCGAAATCGCGCAGCCCGTCGACCGAGGTGCGCTCATAGAGACCCTGCAACGCGGTCCGGCGGTCGGCGCCGAGGCGGAGTTCCGCCTCCATCGACGCCAGTTCCATGGCGAACTCAGGCGCGTGGGCCTTGAGCTCAAGCGAGACCATGGAGAGTGCGCGTTCAAAAGTGTATCCGGCCTCGACGCACAGCACCATGAGATCGAGCGCGTCCGGGAGCGCGCCGGAGAGCGTGCGGCACCTCCGGGCGACCAGACGCCGCAGCACCGCTTCGGGCAACAGCCCGCCCATCACGGCCCCGGCCAAACCGGCGAAGCCGATCAGGAAAGCGCGTCCGCCAACCGCTTCCATCCCCGCCACCAGAAAGGCGGTCAGGACGCCGACCGCCAGCATCAGGATCATCTTGAGCGACAGGAAAATCGCCAGCGCATCGCGTTGCTGGATGCCGGCCTGCCGGATCAGGTCGCCGATCTTGGCGCGCTCGGGCGCGCCCACCGGCACCAGCATGGCGACAACATGGAGCGCGCCCGCCGCGGCAAGGGAGAGCCAGGACAAGGCGGGCGTGGCATCCTCCCGGAGCTTTCCCGACTCGCCGCACGCCGACACCACCTGCGCCCGCACGGCCTGCAGGCGCCGGTCGAGGGCAAGTGTCCTGCGGTTTTCCTGGAACAGGAAACGGATCGTGGCGGCCACCGCCGCCAACGACGCGAGAACGGCAAACGCCATCACCCAGGGCATGGACGGCCAGAAGGTCATTTTCCGAACCGGGCAGCGATCCCGTGCGCGACCACCAGTCCCCCCAAGATAAGCCCGACGCCCCAACGCAACAGCAGCGGGCTGTCGAACAGCGTAGCGACCGCCCGCGGGTTGGTGAAGCTCTGGGCCGCCAGCACCAGCACCGGAACCGCCGCCAACACCAGCAGCGTGATCCGCGTCTGCGCCGTCGAGGCATGTGCCTTCAGCTCCACCTCCAGCCGGGCGCGCAGCGTCGCGGAAAGATTGCCGAGCGCGGTGGAGATGCCGCCGCCGGTGGTCCGCTGCAGGCACAACGCCGCGGAGAACAGCGTGAACTCCGGGATGCGAACGCGCGCCGCCACTCCGCGCAACACGATCTCCGGATCGAGGCCGGACGACAGCTCGTCGGCGACCTCCCGCAGAAGGCTCCTGACCGGCTCCGGCGCGTCATCGGCGACCACCGCGATCGATTCCACCGCGGGCAGTCCGGCGCGGGTGAGACGCACGACGTGGTCCACGGTTTCGGGAAAATGCTTGACGAACTCGGTGCGCTTCCGCGAGTCCGAGACCGCGAGAAAGGCCCAGCTTCCCGCGACCCACACCGCCGGCATCAGGACCGGAACCAGCCTCCCGAACTGCATGAAAGCCGTCGCCACGACGGCCACCACCGAGGCCAGGAAACCCACCGCCACCGCCTTCGAGAGCACCCGGCGACCTTCGAGCAGGGAGAATCGACGCTCGATTCGTTCATGCAGCCAGGATTTGCTGCGCCGGCTACGGAAGACGCTCTGGGCATCGCCGTTGTTGGCCACGTCGCCGGCGCGGCTGAACATTGCCGCGACCCTGCCCAGCCTGCGCTGGAGCGCCGCGTCAAGCCGGGAGCCCATCCGCATGACGACATGGACGCCGGCCACCAGGAACAGGACGACCGCGACCGCCGCGATCTGCAGCGGGCTCATCTCCGCGCCTCGGCGTCGTTGTTGGCCATCTGCAGCACCTCCAGCAACTCGGCCCGCAACCCCGCCCGGTCGACCGCCTCCATCCAGGACGGCTGCCGGCCCGAACCCTCGAAGCCGCTCGGTGTGAAGCGCCACATCTCCTCGGTGGTGATGATCTCGTTCTCCATCCCCACCACGTCGGTGATGCTCGTCACGCACCGCCGGCCGGTACGCAGCCGCGCCACCTGCAGGACCAGATCGACGCTCGATGCCACTTGCTGGCGTATCGCCGCCAGCGGCATCTCCACCGTCCCCATCAACAGCATGTTCTCGAGCCGCGTCAGCGCATCGCGCGGCGTGTTGGCGTGGATCGTGCACATCGAGCCCGGATGGCCGGTATTCATGGCCTGCAGCATCTCCATCGCCTCCGGACCCCGCACCTCGCCGACGACGACGCGATCGGGCCGCATCCGCAGCGCGTTGATCAACAGCGCGCGCATGGTCACCTCGCCCGTGCCCTCGGCGCTCATGGTGCGCGTCTCGAGCCGCACCACGTGAGGCTGTTGCAACTGCAACTCGGCAGCGTCCTCGATTGTGACCAGCCGCTCGTCGTTACTGATCTCGCGAGACAGGGTGTTCATTAACGTCGTCTTGCCGGCGCCGGTTCCGCCGGAGATCAGGATGTTCAGCCGCGATCTGACGCAGATGCTCAGCAGCCTGGCCATGGCCGGCGAGAACATCTCCTGCGCCGCCAGGTCCTTGAGGCTGACGCCGGTCATCAGGAACCGCCGGATCGAGATGGTGGTGCCGTCGATGGCCAGCGGAGGGATGATGATGTTGACGCGGCTGCCGTCCGGCAGCCTGAGATCGACCGTCGGGCTCGCCTCGTCGATCCGCCGTCCGATCCAGCCCGCGATGCGCTGCGCGATGCGCAGCAGGTGCTGACCGTCGCGGAACTTGATGTCCACCGGCTCCAGTTTGCCGCGGCGCTCCACGTAGACGGATCGCATGCCGTTGACGAGGATATCGGAGATGGTCGGATCGTGGAACAACGGCTCAAGCGGCCCCAGGCCCTTGATGTCGTTGATCAGGCAGGCGACCACGCGCCGCCGGTCCAGCGGCGTGAGTTCGGTGACACCGGCCTCCTCGGTCTCGAGGAACGCCTGGAGTTGCGCCGCCAGGTCCTCCGGCTTCAGTTTAACCGCCTGCGCCATGTCGAGCGCCTTGGCGATGACCGGATGCACCCGCGCCGCGATGTCGGCGACCATTGCATCCGACGTCTGCGGACGCAGGGGCACCGCGGCCGCCGGGGCCGCGGCTGCCGCCCCAGCGGGAGGTGCCGGCGCCGGGCCTGCATCCTCCTCGGCCGCCTTCGGGCGGCGTCCGAAAGATCTCAATGCCATCTCGTCTCTCTCCCGTAGGGCCAGGGTTCAAACCCGCCCGCACCGTGACGTTACCGGACGCAGCTCCTAGGCCGGGGCGCCGGCGGCCTCCGCCAGCGATACCGCCGGCCTTGTGAGGCTCTCGACCAGCAGGCCGAGGGCCTTGCGGTATTTCTTTCCGAGCGATTCGTCCGGGCTGCCGCGATTGGTCGCAGCGGGCAGCTTCGGCTCGAACGGCAAGGTAAAGTCCGGTTCGCGCCCGGCCAGCGTTTCGCGGACCTGTTTGGGGGAAAGCGCGCTCTTCGGCGCCCGCGTGTGGTTCTGCACCAGGATGATCTCCCGCCCCTCGCCGAGCAGAGCCAGAGTGTGCGCCAAATGGTTGAGACTCACCAGAGTCGGTTCGTAGACCAACACCCGCTCATCCGCGTTTTCGAGCACCGCGAACAACGTGTCCGCGTCCGCCATTCCGTCCACCACCACCAGATGCGAACGATTGGCGAGTTGCTCGGTCAGCCAGTGGACCGCGACCGGGCTGGGCGCCAGCGGCGGCGCGTCGCCCGACCGGTAACCATAGACCGAGATTCGCGGACCCCCGGCCGCGGACACGGAGTCGATCATGTCCGAGGCCGCCGACGCCTGGCCAGGCGTGACCAGGCCGAACAACTCGTCGAGTCCGGCCGCTGGTTCGACGTCAAGCATCCACGGCAGGGCGCCGAACGTCCGTCCGAGATCGAGCGCCGACACGTAGCCGCCCCGCGCCGCCGAGGCCCGCGCCGTGACCGCGGCCAAGGTGGTTGCGCCGCAACCGCCGCCGCAGCCGGCGAAGGCGATCACCCGGCCGGCGTGCAGGCGCGGCGCGCCGGCCTCCCCGTCCAGCACCGTCATCACCGCCTCGCGAATCTCGCGCACCGAGAACGGCTTCGGGAAATAGTCGTTGACGCCGGTGGTGAGCAACTCCCGGGCAAGGCGCGCGGTATCGTTCGATCCCACGGCAATCACGCTGGTGCCGAACTCGCACACGCCGGCCAGCTCGTGGATACTGCCGGCGGGGAACTTGCTGCCATCCAGATCGACGATCACCACCTGCGGCGACGGCGCCCCGGTCAGATGCTTGATCGCCGCGGCCATGTCGCCGCGGTGGACCCTCGCCTTCCCGTGGCCGTCCAATGCCTCACGAAGCACCCGTTCGGTTCCGGCATCGGCGGCGAATGCGCATATTTCCCGTTCCTCGCCGCTCATTCGGGCAAAACCCTCCGAGAACTATTGGCCTGCCTGGGAGGCCGTCTGGGAGGCCTCCGGCAACTCCCGCACTTTCCCCTCCATCCATCGCCGGTAGGCTTCATGGAAGGCGCCGCGGGAAGCCGCCGGCCGCGGCGCCGCGCCGGCCGCAAGATTCAACCCGTAGTGGGTCTGGTGGTGGACAAGCGAGAGTTGCGCCCGGGCCGCGGTCTGCGCGGCGATGGCCGGGGGGGCGACGAAGCTCCGGCGCTCGGCGTCGATGGAGGTCGGGGCACAGCCCGAGAACGACACCGCAATCCATCCCGTCGCGGCCAGCCGAAGGGCGCCGCGCACGATTCGCCGAACTACGAACATGGTAATGTCTCCTGGACCGGAAGGCTCAATAATGGTAACCGCCGACGCGACGGCCGGTCGCCCGCTTCTCTGCGTTCTCCGCGCGCGCCCGGGTCGAGCCGATCAGCCGCGCGGTGACCACCACGATCAACTCGGTCGAGTTCGCGCGCGCCGTCCGCGTGCCGAACAACTTGCCCAGCGTCGGAATATCCTTGAGCGCCGGCACGCCGGCCTCGGTCGAATCGCTCTGGTTGCGGTAGAGCCCGGCGATGACGATGGATTCGCCGTTCCCGACCTCGATGGTGGTCTCCGCGCGCCGCACGTCAATGACCGGTATCTCGGTATCCAGTATCTTGAGCGAGTCGGTGCCCAGGCGCTGAGACACTTCCGGGCGCACGGTCAGGGCGATCCGCTCGCTGTCGATCACCGTCGGCACGAAGTCGAGCAGCACGCCGTACTTCTTGTACTCGAAGGTGACCTGCCCGTCCTCGATGCCGATCGGCAGCGGGTACTCGCCGCCCGAAAAAAAGCTCGCGGTCTCGCCGGAAACCGCGGTGATGTTGGGCCGGGCGAGCACGGTCGCCAGCCCCGCGGTCGCGAGCGCGTCGATCAACCCCACCACCGAAGCGTTGGACCCGGAATGGGAACCGTACAACGTTGACGCCTGCCCGTCGGGAAGAACCGCCCCGGCGAACGTGTCGCCCACGATCCGTCCCACGCGGAAGCCGAAACGCCCTTCCCTGCGTGTGCCGAACGCTTCCCAGTTGATGCCGAGGGACTCGCTCACGTTGCGCTGCACTTCGGCGATCTGCACCTCGAGATTCACCTGCTGCGAGCTTGACACGGAGATCCGGTTGATCACCGCGGTCTTCTCGGGCACGGCCGCCTTGGCCAACTGCAACGCCCGGTCGGCCGCTTCCGTCGACGCCACCACGCCGCTCAACTCGACTCCCTGGCGCAAAGGCCGGACCTGAATGTTCCGCAGGTCCGGGTCTTCCGACAGCGCGGACCGGACCGGCTCGACGTCGAGCGCCACCGTCACCTTCCACCGTCCCACCACGGCGCCGTCGCTTCCGAGCGCCGCCACCGAAGTCCGGCCGACGGCCTTGCCGAACAGGAACAGCACCTGCGACGAGACCACCTGCAAGTCCGCCGTCGCCGGATCGGCTACAAAAACCGAGCCGACCGGTTTGACCAGCCGTATCATCCGGCTCTGACCTACCTGAATGGTCAACGGGGTGCCGCCGCGCACCTCCTGACCGTGGCCGATCTCCGCAAACACAATGGCCAAGGCGAGGGAAACACCCAGCCGGCACAGGATGCGGGCGGCGCTCTTCACCCAACACACTCAGACCTCCAGCCTCGCTCTCCAGGTGCGCAAACTATACGCGAATGAAGGGCTCAAGGGGGGGTGGCACTACGCTGCCACCCCCCCTTTTGTCCCCGTAAGCCCGGAAACATCAACCGGGTGTCAGTTACCTTTGGACACTTGATCCGTCGTTATGGCGCTGCGAGTTTTCACGAGATCCGTTGTCACATCGTTAATCAGTCCCGTGATCTCGTCTTGAAACAGAGCCACCGCCGTTCCGACCCCGACGACGACCACTCCGACGATTATGGCGTATTCCATGGCGGCGACGCCCCGTGTACCGCGCAGATAACGGATCAGGTACCACGCACACTGTTTGACCATGTTCATCTCTCATCCCCCCTTTTTGTTCCTTGAGCGGAACAACCATCAAAATCGACCAACATTAAATTGACCAACTACTACTCTGCTGATACCGCATACGCAGATCCTGCCGTCGTTGTCCTGCGGACCCCTTGCACCATCCTGCCGATCTGGCAAAACGCCCCCTGCATCCCCGCCGGACTCCCCGACCCGAACGTTCCTCCATGGGTCCGTTCCCCGCGGTCATGACGGTTCCTCCGGTATACGGTCGCCGCGCACGGGAAGGATCTGGTGTTGGTAGAAAAGCGTCGGGAACAGGTTTCCCCCGGTCAC
>JAPOQB010000112.1 GCA_026710965.1 Deltaproteobacteria bacterium
CGGCTGTGGTCGATGAGCTCTTGCAGCAAGGCCGTCATCCGCTCGTCCCGGCCCGGCGCGAAGTAGACGTTGTCGGTCTGCGCCAGATGCGCCGGCAGGACCTCCCGCACTTGGTCGATGGTGTAGGCGGCGTCGGCGCCGAACACCTCCCGGGCGCCGTCGACGCCGTACCGTTTTCCGGTCCAGGTCTCCTTCGCACGGTCCCGCGGCTGCACGAACAGGATGAAGCGCTCCTCCTCGTGTTGCGGCGACAGCACGCAAAGGCAGTTGGGTTCCGGGAACCCGGTCAGATAGAGCAGGTCATTGTCCTGCCGGTACCGGTACTCGACATCGTTCGACCGGGTCGACTGGGGCGCGGCCGGAATGATCGCCACACCCTCGCCCATGTTGTTCACGAAAACCTCGCGCCGTTCCCTGTAGCTCTTGGTATCCATGCCGCATTTCCTTACGGCAAGTTCCGTCCGGTGGCAAGGGACGAGTTCCGGGAGGATGGACGACTTGCGCCGCCCGGCCCAGGAGCGGAGGTCTTCCTCGCTTCACGTGACCGGATCTGCTACAAGGGTCTCCACAAGCGGAGTCCGAACCGGGCTTCCAACCGGGCGGCACGGGATCGCCCGAAAGAGGCCTTCGGAACACGGCAGGCCCAGTCCGGTGGGGTCGCGTCCAGGAGGAGTTCCCATGGCGGAAACAGTCTACAAGGACTTCAAGCGCGAGGAGATGGAGTACCAGTTCAATCCTCGCACCACGGTGACCGAGTATCCGCGGTTGGCGGAGGAGCGGGAGAAGGCCAGCGAGGTCACCCGCGCGAAACTGAAACACCATCGCGACGTGCGCTACGGCGACAGCCCGCAGATGTTGCTGGACATCTTCCCGGCGGAGCAGGCCGGCGCGCCGGTGCAGATATACATACACGGCGGCTACTGGCGCGGCGGCAGCAAGGACGCCTACAGCTTCATTGCCGAGCCCTTTGTCGAAGCCGGCGCCACCATGGTGCTGCTGGAATACGACCTCTGTCCCCAGGTCACCGTGCCCGACATCATGCGCGAGACCCGGGAGGGCATCGCGTGGGTCTACCGCCATATCGCCGAGTACGGCGGCGACCCGGAGCGGATCTACCTGTCGGGATCCTCGGCCGGCGGCCACCTGACCGCGAGGGCGTTGAGCCACCCCTGGGAAGAGGACGGCCTGCCCGAGGACATCATCAAGGCGGCGGTGGCGATCACCGGAGTGTACGACGCGGACCCCGTGTTCTACGTCTCGTCCAACGACGACATCCGGCTGACACCCGATACCGCCCGGGAAATCAGCGCCATGCTCCACCCTCCCCTGGACCGGGCCCCGTTCGTGGTGGCGGTGGGCGGGGCGGAGACTCGCGGCTGGATCGGCATGTCCAGGGACTTCTTTGCCCTTTGCCAGGAGCGGGGCCTGGACTGCAGCTATCTGGAGGTGCCGGGTAAACACCACTTCTCGGTTTCCGGTGGACTGGGCGAAAGGGGCAGCCTGATGGCGCGCACCGTGTTGTCGCAGATGGGTTGCCTGCCGGAATCGTCCTGACCGGCCATCCGGCGATGGCGGCAGGGGAAAGGGTTTGAAGCCGCGGCTCCAGTGCTCGTACGAATGCTTATGAACCGGCAACACCAAGGGTTTGAGCGGATTCATGGGGCGCTCCGCGCGGGCTGGCTCATTCTTTTGACGGTGCTCTTGTCCGCCTCGTTCTCCCACGCGCAAAAAGTCTACGTCAGCGGCTATCGCGAGATCATGCTGCGCTCCGGACCCAGCGTGGAGCACAGGATTATCGCCGCGCTGAAAACCGGGAACGAGATGGAGATCGTGGGAGCGGAGGGCGACTACAATCTCGTGTCGCTCCCCGACGGCCGGCAAGGCTACGTGCTCACGAGCTTCCTGACCGAGGAGGCGCCGCCCCTGCGCCAGGTCGAAGAGTTGACGGCCAAGGTCGAGGCCCAGTTGGCCGAGCTCGA
>JAPOQB010000158.1 GCA_026710965.1 Deltaproteobacteria bacterium
AGTTGAGAAATTCCTTTTGGATGGGTGCTGATGTCGGAAATCATCGACGCCGCAGCGGGGTTGTTCTACCGCTTCGCCGCCACCGGTGCGCTGCCGGCCTCGTGGTTCCGGGGTCCGGACCCGGCCAGGGTGCCCAGGGCTAACCGCACCGGGCGGCTCTCCCTCGAGATCGTAAGTCACTGCTGGCGCTACGGGCACTTCCTCGTCTACCAGCTCAGTTCCCTCGTCAACTACCGCACCGACAAGCTCGACGTTACCATGACCGTGTACCACGCGCCCGGTGACGAATCCGTGCTGCCGGTGCTGCGCTTCTTCGAGGGCATCGACATACCCGGTGTCACGTGGTGCTGGCGGCCGCTGTCCGAGAAGCGGCTCTTCCGCCGCAGCATCGGCAGGAACCTGGCCGCCCGGGCCACCCGGGCCGACTGGATCTGGTTCACCGACGCCGACGTGGTGTTCCATCAGGGCTGCCTCGACACGCTGGCGGACCTCCTGCAGGGGCGGGACGATGCCCTCGTGCATCCCAGGGCGCCCTTGGGCACGGAACTGCTGCCCGAAGACCACGAGCTTCTGAGGCAGGGGCGCGCCGCTCCGGCCGTGCTCGATATTCCCATACAGGAATTCCATCTCCATGGCGGGAACCACGACCGCGCGAAAGGGCCGTACCAGATCACTCACGGCGACGTGGCCCGGACGCTGGGCTATTGCGAATCCATCGGCCTCTACCAGCGGCCCGCGCCGCGCTGGCGGAAAGCCTACGAGGACCGGGCGTTCCGCTGGCTGCTGGGGACAGACGGCATCGCCCTGGACATCCCGGGTTGCTGCCAGATACGTCATGCCGTCAAGGGCCGGTACCGCGAGGATTCGACGACGGGGAGGCTGCGCTCGTTCATCCGGAGAAGCCAGGACCGGCGCCCCTGAGATTGTTCGGCGTGGCCGGGTTTGAAAACCGCCCCTACGGTCGCCGCTGCCACACCGCGGCAAGAGGGGCGTGTTTGATCGTGAGGCTCGTTATATCCCCAGGTAGCGGTGCCGGACCTCCTCCGCCGCGGCCAGCGCGGCGGAGTCACCGGTCCAGGTGATGCGGCCCTTTTCCATGATGTAGTGGCGGTCGGCGATCTGCATCAGCGCGCCGTGGTTGCTGTCGATAAGGAGAATGGCTTGCCCGACGGACTTGAGCCGCTCCAGGCAGCGCCAGATCTCCGCGCACACGAGCGGTGCCAGCCCCTCGGTGGCTTCGTCCAGCAGGATCAGACGGGCGTCGGTCATGAGCGCCCGGCCGATGGCCAGCATCTGCTGTTCGCCGCCCGACAGGTTGCGGCCGTACAGACCGCTGCGCGATTTCAGCGCTGGAAACATCTCGAATATGCGTTCCACCGTCCACGGCTCCGCGCCGGACCCTTGGGAACGGGACCCGTATCCGGCGGCCACCAACAGGTTCTCCCGCACCGTGAGGTTCGGAAAGACCTGCCGGCCTTCGGGCACGAGGCCGATGCCGGCCCGGGCCACGGCATAGCTCGGCCAGCCCTGGATCTCGGCGCCCTGGAACCGGATCCGTCCCGCCCGCGGCGGCACCAGCCCCATGATGGATTTGACGGTAGTCGTCTTGCCCATGCCGTTGCGGCCCATGAGGGTCACCATCTCCCCGGCGTCGACCCGCAGGCTCACCTCGAACAGGACCTGGCTCGGACCGTAGAATGTCTGGACGTCTTCAAGTTCGAGCACTACGCGTCCTCTCCAAGATACGCTTCCCGCACCACCGGATCGGCCCGGATGGCGTCCGGTGAACCGGTGGCCACTTCGCGCCCGGACACCAGCACCGTGACCCGGTCCGCCAGCGCGAAGACCGCGTCCATGTCGTGTTCCACCAGCAGGATCGCCACCCGCCCCTTGAGCCCGCCCAGCAGCGCCACCATGCGGTTGGCCTCATCCGGACCCATGCCGGCCATGGGCTCGTCCAGCAGCAGCAGCGACGGATCCGTGGCCAGCGCCATGGCGATCTCGAGCTGGCGCTGCTCGCCGTGGGCCAGGTTGCGGGCGATGACGTCGCCGCGGTGGCCCAGGCCCACCTGCTCGAGCGTGCGGCGTGCGGGATGCCGCAACGACGGGTCCGAGCGCGCCCCGCGCCAGAACCGGAACGAATGCCCGTCGTGGGCCTGCGCCGCCATGGCCACGTTGTCCTCGGCGGTGAACCCGCCGAACACGGAGGTGATCTGAAACGAACGCGCCAGCCCCATGCGGGCGCGCTCGTGCACGGGCCGGCGCGTGATGTCCCGGCCGCCGAGGTGGATCGTGCCCTGGTCGGAGGCGACTTCCCCGGAGAGTTGCTTGATGGCGGTGGTCTTGCCGGCGCCGTTGGGGCCGATGACGGCGTGAATTTCTCCGTGGACCACGTCGAGGGAGAGGGAGTCCGTGGCCTTCAGGGCGCCGTAGGCCTTGGTGAGCCCGCGCGCCGTGAGCAGGGGTTCAGCCATCGGCGTTTCTCCCTCCCTTAAACCAGCCCCAGATGCCGTTGCGGGCGAAGAGCACGACCAGCACCATCACCGGCCCCAGGATGATCATCCAGTGTTCCATGTAGGCCGACAGAATCTCCTCCAGCAGCAGCAACACGGCGGCTCCGATGACCGGGCCCGCCAGCGTGCCCATGCCGCCCAGGATCACCATCACCATGATCTCTCCGGAGACGGTCCAGTGCATCAGGCCCGGGCTCACGAAGCCCATGTAGTTGGCCATCAGGCCGCCCGCGAGGCCCGCCGTCGCCCCGGCCATGACGAAGGCCGTGAGCTTGTAGCGATACACCGGGAACCCCAGGGCGAGCATCCGTTGTTCGTTCTCCTTGCATCCCTGCAGCACCATGCCGAAGCGGGAATGCACCAGCCGGCGGCCCACCAGCAGAAAGACCACCAGGATGAGCAGGCAGACGTAGTAGAAGGCGGCCTCGTTTTCGAGATCCAGGCCCGGGAACCGGTTCCGTTCGGTGATACTGAGCCCGTCGTCGCCCCCGTACACCTCCAGGGAGACGAAGAAGTAGTAGAGCATCTGAGCGAAGGCCAGCGTGATCATGATGAAGTACATCCCGCTGGTGCGCAGGCTGACGGCGCCCACCAGCAGGGCGAGCACCGCCCCGGCGGCCACCGCCAGCGGCCAGACCGCGAGGGAGCTCTCCATGGCCGTCAGGGAAAACGGCCATGCCGGGGCGTCACCCCCGGCCGCGTGAAACGAAAGGATGCCGGCCACGTAGGCTCCCGCCCCGAAGTAGGCGGAGTGGCCGAAGCTCACCATGCCGCCGAAACCCAGGATGAGGTCCAGGCTCACCGCGGCTAGCGCGAAGATGAAAATGCGGGTGAAGAGGCCGATGAGGAAGGACTCGTCCAGGGCCTCGGTCGCGGGCGGCAGCACCACCAGGGTGGCGGCGACGCAGGCCAGGAGCGCGGCCCTCCACCCACGGCCGGCCTTCGCTTTGGCCCTTGCCCGGGAAACCGCTGCCGTTTGGGACGCGTCACTCATGAGCCGATGGCGAGTTCCGGGGCGAGAAGGAAAAGGCGCGTCACGACCTGGCGTGGACGGGAAGCAGTCCGCTGGGCTTCCACACCAAAATGGCGGCCATGAAGATGTAGATGGACATGGACGCGAGGGAGGCGCCGACGCCGTTGGCGGTGGCGGGGTCGAGGAAGAGTCCCAGGGAGACCGGCAGAAAGGCCCGGCCCATGGTGTCGATGAACCCCACCAGGATGGAACCAACCAGGGCGCCGCGGACCGACCCGATGCCGCCGATGACGATCACCACGAATGTCAGTATCAGGATGTTCTCGCCCATTCCCACCTCCACCGACCACACCGGCCCGGCCATGGCGCCGGCCAGACCGGCCAGCAGCGCGCCCAGGCCGAACACGAGAGTGTAGAGCAAGGGGACGTTCACCCCCAGCGCGCCGATGATCTCCCGGTTGCTGGCGCTGGCCCGGATCATCATGCCCATGCGGGTCCGGACGATGAGCCAGTAGAGCGAGAAGGCCACCAAACCGCCCACGGCGATGATGGCCAGCCGGTACAGCGGGTAGTCCACGCCCGGGATGATCTGCACCGATCCCGACAGCGCCGCCGGTACGTCCAGAAACATCGCCCGGGGACCCCAGATGACCTTGGTCAGCTCGTTGAAGAAGAGGATGAGGCCGAAGGTGGCCAGTACCTGGTCCAGGTGGTCGCGGCTGTAGAGGGTCCTGAGCGCCGTCATCTCCACCGCGATGCCCACCAGCGCCGTGCCGCATAGCGTGGCCGCCAGCGCCACGGCGAAAGAGCCGGTTAGCTGGTACACGGTGGCGCAGATGTAGGCGCCCACCATGTACAGGGAGCCGTGGGCAAGGTTGATCATCCCCATGATGCCGAACACCAGGGTCAGCCCGGCGGCCATGAGGAAGAGCATGACCCCGAACTGCAGGCCGTTCAGGACCTGCTCGA
>JAPOQB010000945.1 GCA_026710965.1 Deltaproteobacteria bacterium
CGTCGGGGCGGCGGTGGAGCAGGACCCTCGATAGCGACTCCACCAGGACCAGCGGCCACTGCACCGCCCTGGTCCGCACGGGTGGCCGGCGCGGCACATCGAAGGCGCCGGATGCCCGCGCGCGGCACCAATGGGCTACAGGGCAGCGGTCGCATAGCGGCAACCCGGGAAGGCACAGGGTCGCGCCCAGCTCCATGACCGCCTGATTGAAGTCCCCGGGACGGGACCGGGAAACCATCCGTTCGGCAGCCTGGTCGATGGCCTTGGAGTCCGTCAGGCCCAGCAGGCGTGCGTAGACCCGTCGCAAATTGCCGTCCGGGGCGGCATAGGGCTGCTCGAAGGCGATGCTCATGACCGCACCCGCGGTATACCGGCCGATGCCCGGCAGCCCCAGCAACGCCCGGTAGTCCGCCGGCAGCCGGCCGCCGTGCCGGCTCACCAGGAGCCGTGCGGCCTGTTTCAGGTTTGCCGCCCGCCGGTAGTAGCCCAGGCCGCTCCAGACGCTCCGGACCGCGTCCAGAGACGCCCGGTCCAGGGCCTCCACCGACGGGAACGCCTCCATGAAGCGGTGATAGTAGGGCAGCACCGTGGCCACCTGGGTCTGCTGGAGCATGGTCTCGGAGACCCAGATGGCATACGGGTCCCGGGTCCGGCGCCAGGGCAGGTCGCGCTTGCCGCGGTCGTACCACCGCAGCAACGCGGCGCGCATGCGCGATCGTACTTTGGAGGATGGCCCGATCTCAGGCATTCGCCGTGTTGCGGCAGGGGCGACCGCGGGTCGCCCGCGGGTCGCCCCTGCGGAGTTCATCACTGGGTATATGTATGGGCGACCCGCGGTCGCCCTAGTCCCGGATGTTCTGCAGGAACCATTCCCTCGGCAACGGGTGGCCCAGGCCCTTGGCTTTGGCGCGTTCGAACGCGGTGCCTCCCACCGCGGCGAACTGGAGGCCCTGGGTGCCCTGGTTGTTGAGGAACGTCACCTGTTGGTCGCTGGTACGTCCGGGCCACGTGCCCGCCATGAGGTCGGGGATGGTGCCGATGTTGGCGTTGTCGATCTCACGAATGGGCGAGGGCGGGATCTTGGTCTTCTCGTCGTCCGTGCCGGCGATGTAGGCGAACATGCCGTCGCTGCCGTGGACCGTTCCCGGCGGCGGATTGTCCAGCACCAGGGTGGAGGCCCCCAGCCGCGCCTGCAGGTCGCACTTGGCGAGGATCTCGGGTCCGGCCTCGTTGGAGCGGACGTTGGTGATGTGCATGCCGGGCTCCACCCATTCCGGTTTCATCACCTGCACCAGGGAGTCCGTGGCCAGGGCCACGATGTCGGCGCCGCGGCAGGCCGCCTCGGCGTTGTCGCAGGTCTCCACGTTCAGGCCCAACTGCTCGCGCATCTCCGCCGCAAAGGTTTCCCGGTTGGCCTTGGTGGGGCTGAACACCCGCAGCAGCTCGATGTCCCGGACCTCGTGGATGGCCTGGGTGTAGGTCCGGGCCATGCCGCCCGAGCCCAGCATGCCCAATACCTTGGAGTTCTGGCGCGACAGGTACTTGACCCCGAGTCCGGCGCAGGCGCCCACCCGCATGTGCTGCAGGTAGCCGTCGTTCATCAGCGCCAGCGGCTCGCCGTTGCGCACGCTCAAAAGGAAGATGAGGCCGCAGTAGGTGCCCGGCTCGATGCAGTACTTGTCCTCGGTCTCGAACTCCCCGTCCTTCTCCCACACGAGCATGTCCGACTTCATCCGGATCGCCATGTAGCCCAGCGAACGGCTGGCCCCCTCCATGGTGCCCCAGCGATAGTAGTGGGGTTCGCGCGGCACGTAGAAGTCGATCCTTGGCCGGTACGCCGCCTCGTTCTTGGAGAGGTC
>JAPOQB010000583.1 GCA_026710965.1 Deltaproteobacteria bacterium
CGCCCTGCGCGGCCCACCACCACGCGCTTGTTGGGCGCCTTTCGCCCGCCGTTGCCGGCGCGGTAGTTTATGAGGAAAGCCTTGGCGCCCGAGGGATGGACGCGCACACCGAAACCGGTGATGTCGTCACCCAGACGACCCAGGGCTTGTCCTCGGGCTCCAGAGCGTCTACGGCGCGTTGCAGGGTGAGATCGGCCTTGGCGGTGAATTTTGCTGAGTGCTTCAGAAGGCACTCGTTCATGCGTCAACACCAAGAGAGAAGCCGGAGCGCACGGGAGTGCGGTGGCAACGGCGTCTGACGCGGCATGTTGTGCCTAACTAACGACATAACGGTGCTGTTGGCGCTCAGAACGAAACTCTGAGCATCGGTTCCGTCAATTGACAGGCGGATTTCCGACCGTCCCCCGGTCGAACTCGCCGGCATCAGCTGGACACGAGGCCGGCGATTGACCCCGGCCCGGCGGGGCGCTACGCTGACTTTCTCCGAGCCACCAGACTGACTTGAGGACATACGCGCGCTTGCAGAGACTGAGTATTGGTTAAATGGGGTTACATATCGATTACGTCTCAAAAGAGCATATTCCTAACATATTGATAAACAAGTCAAAAAAACGACCTCAACGCAGAAAAGACCCGCAGATTATGACGCTAATTAACCAGACACCACACTAGATGGCGCCCTTCGACTTCGCGACGCTACGCGTCGCTACGCTCAGGACGAACGGAGAATTGCCGATACCCCGGGACAAACGGAGAAATGCTGACTCAACCGTTCGTCCTGAGCATGTTAAGGGCCTCACGGCCCAGGGTCCATGGCACTAACTGCCCAAATTTGTGCAGTCAGTTGGAAGCGTAGCGACGCAAAGCGTCGCGAAGTCGACGGGCGCAATAGTGAGCATTTCTCCGTTCGTCCTGAGCGTAGCGACGCAAAGGTCGCGAAGTCGAAGGGCGCGATGGTGGGCATTGCTCCGTTCGTCCTGAGCGTAGCGACGCGTAGCGTCGCGAAGTCGAAGGGCGCAAAATCAGACAGGCTTGGCCACGGGAGTGCACATGGAGCTGACCGTATATCGTGTTCCCGGTTGGGAAGCGGAGCCCGGACTCGGACACGGCTTTCTGGGCCGGGGCGGCGGCAACAGCCACGGAGCGTATGCCGGCCTCAACGTCTCCTTCGCGGTGGGCGACGATTCCCAGGCGGTCAAGGATAACTACTGTGAGATGAAGCGGGCCGTGGGCATGTCCGGCACCCGCATGGTGACCATGCAACAACGGCACGGCGATACCGTCATCGACGTTGCCGAGCCGTGCAAGGATGCCGGCGAGGGCGATGCCATGGTCACGGATGCGCCCGGCGTGTTCCTCGGCGTGCTGACCGCCGACTGCGTGCCCATCGTCTGCTGGGCAAGAACCTCCCGCGGAAGGCTCGCCGCGGTGATCCACGCGGGCTGGCGCGGCACCCTGGCGGGCGTGGCGATGAAGACGGTGCGACACATCGAGAGCCGTTACGGAACGCCGGCGCAAGACCTGTGGTGCGCCCTGGGGCCGGCTATCGGCCCTTGCTGCTACGAGATCGGCGCCGACGTGGCGGACCCTCTGGTGGAAACCTGGGGGCCGCAGGCGGAGGCCTCGCTTCGGCCCGCGGACGGCAAGACCTACCTCGACCTGAGACGGTTGAACGCCACGCTGCTGGCGGCGGCGGGGGTGCGGGAGGACCGGATCGCATCGGCGGGTCCCTGTACCGCGTGCAACCCGGGCGAATTCTTCTCGTACCGGCGGGAATCGAAAAACGGCGCCGGCGTCACCGGCCGGCAGGCGAGCTTCATCGGCTGGTCGGGATAGCCGTAACAGGCGTCAAAACAAGGGACGAAACGACAGAGGACAAAACGACAAAAGCAAGGCAGTAAAGACAAGACAACAACGATAAAACGACAAAGCCCTGGCTGACGCGTTGGCCAGCCAGGGCTCGGTGTACTGTCGGAATTGACCAAGACCCTCAATTCCGAGACGGCTCGAGAGCCTAGGTCTCAGTCACCTCACAGCATAAATCAATCATATTTTGACCACCTCCTTTCTCTGCTTAAGAACATCCTAAGGGAAGCGGGGTGGGTTTGTCAAACTTTTTTCATCATTTCTCGTCGTTTACGACGATCCTCCCCCCGAAAGCCGTTTCACGGCGAAGCTCGCGGCGTTCCGCACCCGGACGTCGGCGTCGGCCGCGGCGGCGCTCCCGAGGGCATTCAGCACTTCCGCCCCGGCCCCGGCGGCCTTGGCAAAAGTGGTGACCGCGGCCACCCGGACCAACGGTTCCGGGTCGTGAATGGCCTTCAACAACGAGACCTCCAGGCCCTCGGCGCCGATGTCACGCAGGCAGTAGACCGTCATTCGGCGCTGGGTGGCCGAGCCGGCGCTCAGGAGGCCCTCCAGCCGCGCTCCGACCTCCGGATAGCGCTTGCCAAGGTCGGTGAGCAGCAATTGGGTAGCCCAACGAAGGTCCTGGTCACCGCTGCCGAGTCCCCAGACGAGCATTTCGAGGCAGGGCGCGGAAGGGCGGGTGATCTGGCCCAACGCATAGGCGACGGGCCACCGCGGCGCGGTGCGCAGCCGCTCGGCGAGCGCCTCGGCCACCCCCGGCTCCTCGGCCGCCATGGCCACCAACTCCTCCACGGCGCGGCGGATCGACGCCTTGTCCGTTTCTTCCAGCGCATCGAGCAGCGGCGCCATGCGCCGGTCCGGAATGTTCGGTTGCATAGGCAGGAAGGTTGCGTCAGGCCGTTGCCGATCGACCGACCAGATCCCGCAGGCGGGCGGGGTAGTCCGTGATGATGCCGTCGACGCCGAGCGCCAGGAGCTCTTTCATTTCGTCCACTTCGTTGACGGTCCAGACGTGGACCTCAACGCCCAGCCCATGGGACGCCGCCACCGACGCCGGCGTGACAAGCTTCATCCCCCGGTAGCGCCGGGGGATCTGGAGCGCCTGCCCGGGAACTTCCGACGGCGGCGCCTGCCCGGTCCACAGCGCGGTCAGGAAGGCGCGGATCTCGCCCCGAGAGAATCCGGTGGCGACGGGCAGACCGCGGCCGCGGATGACCGTGCGCGCCGCATCCATCATGGCATCGTCCTCGGCCGCCACCAGCACCTCCGGCGCCTTGCCGAACTCCTCGACGAGATCGAACAATGCCTCGATGGCGGGTACCGGCAACTCCTTGATCTCCAGCGTCGCCTTGACCCGGGGAAAGTCCGAGAAGAACTCCCGCAGGGTGGGGATGCCGATCCCCTGGCCCCTGTAAGGGTGGGTGGCGCCGCCGTCGGCCGTGAACCTGAAACCGGCGTCGAGGCGCTTCAACTCCTCCACGCTCATTTCGCGCACCGCACCGGCGCCGTCGGTGGTCCGCTGAACGGTGTCGTCGTGGATGATGACGATCTCGCCGTCGCGGGTGGCGTGGACATCCAGCTCGATGAACGTGGCCCCGTCCTCGATCCCGCGACGGAACGACGCCAGGGTATTCTCCGGCATGGTCCCGGCCGCGCCGCGGTGCCCCGCGATTCTCGGCGGCGGATCCGA
>JAPOQB010000946.1 GCA_026710965.1 Deltaproteobacteria bacterium
GCGCCCAGTTCCTCCGCCAGGCCCAGGACGAAGCCGCCGAGGGTGGCGCCGGGGATGCTGCCGAGCCCGCCGAGGATGACGATGGCGAAGGCCTTGAGCGCCGCCAGGTCGCCGATGGTCGGCGCCACCACGAAGACCGGGCCCAGCAGGGCGCCGGCCGCGGCCGCGAGACAGGAGCCGAAGGCGAACGTCAGCGTATGGATGCCCTTGACGTTCACGCCCATGAGCGCCGCCGTCTCACGGTCCTGAAAGGTGGCGCGCATGGCCTTGCCCAGGCGGGTCCAGTGGATCAGCAGGTAGGTGACGGCGATGAGCAGCACCGCGAAGGCGAAGACGAAGACCCGGACCCAGGAAACCGACACTTCCCCGATGACCAGGGGGTCCAGGGGAAAGGGATGGTCGATGGACTTGGCGATGCCGGTCCAGGTGAACTGCTCCAGGTTCTGCATCGCGATCCAGGCGCCGATCATGACCAGCATGGTGGTATCGATGTCGGCGCCCCGGAGCGGGCGCAGCAGCACGAATTCGACCAGCGCGCCGAGGACCACGCCAAGGGCCATGGCCAGCAGGATGCTGGCGAAGAAGTTCACGCCCAGGACCATGACGAAGAAAAACACCATGTAGGCGCCGAAGGTGTAGAGCTCGCCGTGGGTGAAGTTGACCACCCGCATGATGCCGAAAATCAGCGTCAGCCCGATGCCCAGAAGGGCATAGGTGCCGCCGAGGATCAGCGCGTTGAGGAGGTGCTGGAGAAATTCAGGCACGGCGAGGACAGGGGCCGGCCCCGGCGCACGCCCCTCCCGGGAGGTCCGGAAAGGGCGTGCGTCAAGTCAGGGCCGGACGGCTTTCGTCGGCCGCCACGCTGGTAACAGCGTCAGGGCAGCGCGACCTTGCCGCTCTTGATGGTGACCACGTAGACGTTGGGAATGTTCTGGGCGCTCTCCTTGCCCTTGGGGCCTTGCTTGATGAACGCGATGTCGCCGTTGACGCCGTCCACCTTGACCCCCCAGAGGGCCTTCTGGATGGCCTTGGGCTCGGCCTTGCCGGCGGCCTTGATGGCAGCGGCGATGGTCATGATGCCGTCGTGGCCGCGGAAACCCTCGGTCAGGCCGGCGAAGTTGTGGCCGCGCTTGTTCCATTCATTGACGAACGCGGTGGCGACTTCCGGGTTGGGCGCCGAGCCCGGGAACCACGGAGCGAAGAACAGCAGGTGGAAGCTGCCTTCCGCGGCCGCGCCGGCCTGCGCGATCAACTGGTCCGGCGATGACGAACCGCCGGTGGTGATCACCCGTTGCGTGACCCGCTGCTCCTTCATCTGCTTCAGCACCAGGGTGATCTGCTCGACGCCGGTGGTGACGAACACGGTGTCGCCGCCCGCCGCCTTGATCTTCGCCAACTGGGCGCTCATATCCGTGGCCTTGGCATCCATGGTTTCCACCACGCCGACGGCGATGCCCTTGCTCTTGAGCATCTTCTGGAATTGGTTGGACGCGCCCAGGCCCCAGTCGTTGTTGACCACCAGGAAGTTGGCCTTCTTGATGTTGAACTGGCCGACCTTGGTGCCGAAGGACTGGGCTTCCATGGCCGAGGTCGGGCTGATGCGGAAGATCCAGGGATTGCCCGAGGTCGTGATCTTGCCCGAGGACGACGTCTCCACCACCATGGGCACGCCGTACTCCATCAGCTTCGGCATCACCGCCAGGGTGTAGGTGGAGCTCCACGCCCCCATGAGCGCCGGCACCTTGTCGCGCACGATGAGCTTTTCGGCCGTGGCCACCGCTTCCTTCGGATTGCTCTTGTTGTCCTCGATGATCAACTGGACCTTCTTGCCCAACAGACCGCCGGACGCGTTGAGAAACGACTCGGCGATCTTGGCGCCCTGCGCGACGTAGTTGCCGGACGCCGCCACCGCGCCGGTCAGAGGCTGGGTGACGCCGATCTTGATGGTCTCGGCCGCCCCGGCGATGGGCGCGGCCGCCGCCAAGGCGATTCCGGCCGCCAGCAGTGCGACCCGTTTGAACTTCGACATGGTTTCCTCCTGTCGTTCGGAACAGAAATGAGCACCGTATTTCTTCAGGGAGGCGGCATCCTAGCACAAGTGGGGGTGAACGTCTCGCCCCGCGACCGCCACGACCGGCGTCCTCAGATTGCAAGGACCCCGAGGTCGCGTAGCGACCGGATGGCGCGCGCCGCCTCTGCCGCGGCGTCGATGATCTTCTTGTTCGGCGCCTCGAACCACTCTTCCGGAGGCAGTCCGCGCTTCGCCCTCACCACGGCGACCGCGTCCTCGAGCTCGGGGAAACGGGTCGGGTCCTGCAGGTGGAGATAGAGCGCCGCCAGGGCCACGGAGCGGCTGCGGCCCTCGCGGCAGTGGACGAGCACGTTGCCCCGCGCCTGTGGGGGGTAGCTCTCCTTGTGCGGCATGGTCTGACGCAGCGCGCCGTGGAGAATACAGTACCCGCCGAGCATCATGCCGGGGGGATTCTCGCCGTCCACCAGCCCCAGCTTGAAGACCCGGAACGGCGCGAATCCGGCACGGCACACGGCGTTCGATTCCCCGTTTTCGCCGCCGTCGCCCGGCGCGGCGACGTAATTCACGTCCACGTTGACCGCGGTGTTGACGACGGTCGATATGTCATGCCGCCGCAACAGGTCGACATCACGCGCCGCCGCGGTCCCGCCGATAAAAAGATCGGCGCCGTGGGGATCGAGGCCCCGGGCGATCAAGCTGAGCGAAGGAAGAGGGATGGCCATGCGTGGTCCTTCCACGATCCCGTCCGGTCCGTTGGCGACAGGCCGGGGGCGGTGAAGGGCCTTGCGCCTGCGGCGTGAATCGGCGTAGCGTAGTAGTGTTCCTTGATGACAGCGAACGGAGTCTCGCCGCCTTTATTGATGAACCGGGTGCATTCACCCGGGGGGAGAATAACATGAAACAGCTCATTACGCGTCTTTCCGGGGTGCTCATGGCCGCCCTGTTCGCCCTTTCCTTCGTCACCGCCGCCAACGCCGCATCCAAGCCGCCGCCCGAGATGGAGGCCTGGCTGAAGGCGGCCAAGCTCGGCCCCTATGACAAGGACGAAAACTGGGCCGAGATCACCGCCAAGGCGAAAGCCGAAGGCGAGGTCGTGGTCTACACCTCCTCCGGCCGCATCGCCAAGCTGGTGAAACCGTTCGCCAAGATTCACCCGGAGATCAAGGTGACCGTGCACGACCTGGGGTCGGTCAAGTCGGTGGAGAAGACCATCCGCGAGCAGAACGCGAACATATTCAACGCCGACATCGTCACCACCGGCAATTCGGGTCAGGTGATCTACGAGATGCTCAACAAGAACCGTCTCGTCAACTATGTGCCGCACCACTACAAGGATCGTATCCCGAAGGAGAACCGCGACCCGCTGCTGATCCGCGTCAACGAGGCCATGGTCTTTCTCTACAACCGGGAGGCCTACCCGGACGCGCCGCCCATCAAGAACGTGTGGGAGTTGACCGAGCCCAAGTTCAAGGGCCGGGTGGGCATGAAGAACCCGCTGTCGTCGGGCTCCACCCTGATGGGCGTCATGACCCTCATGCAGCGTCCCGATGAAATGGCGGCCGCCTACGAGCGCCATGCCGGCAAGCCCATCAAATTGAGCAAAGGGGTTCCGGATGCCGGGCGGGAGTTCTGGGCGCGGCTGCTCGCCAACGACCTGGTGATCTTCAAGTCAGGCTCGAAGCTGGCCCGCGCCTCGGGCAAGAAGGGCCAGAAGAACCCGCTGATCGCGTTCGCCAACATGACCTACATCGCGCGCAACGATTCGAAGGGCTACGCCAACAAGATCCTGGCCAAGGTGGATCCGGTGGGCAAGCTGGTCTACCCGACCTTTAGCGCCATCGCGCGCCAGGCGCCGCACCCCAACGCGGCCAAGCTGTTTACCGCGTACCTGCTCGGCAGCCTCGAGCTGAGCAAGGACTCGAAGCTCGAGAAGCCCTACGACAAGGGCGCCAGCATGGCCCTGTTGCAGGGTCTGGCGCCCTATTTCGACCCGGGCACGGTGAGCCCGCGCAGCGACGTGCCGCTGCCGGCCGGCGGCGAGATCTGGGACGAGATGCCGGGCTGGAACGTGGATGCCGGATACATGTGGAAGCAGGGGCCCAAGGTCCGCGACTTCTGGACGGTGCATTCGAGCAAATAGCCAAGCATGGAGGAAATCCATCTGACAGGGATCCGGAAGTCGTACGGCAAGGAAGTCGCCGTACGGCATCTGGACCTGACCGTGAAGCCGGGCGCGTTCCTGACCATTCTCGGGCCCTCCGGCTGCGGCAAGACGACGACGTTGCGGGTGATCGCCGGGCTGGAGGAACCCGAAGCCGGGGAAATCCGGTTCGGCGACAGGCTCATCTTCTCCCGCCAGAAGGGCGTGATCGTTCCCCCCGAAAACCGTAACCTCGGGCTGATATTCCAGAGCTACGCGCTCTGGCCCCACATGACGGTGGAGCGGAACATCACCCTCGGCCTGAAGCAAATGGGCCTGAGCGCGGGCGAGACCGCCGAGCGCCTCGAGGCCGCCCTCGACAAGGTGCAGATGAAGGTGTACCAGCACCGCTACCCGTCGGAGCTGTCCGGCGGGCAGCAGCAGCGCGTGGCGCTGGCGCGCATGATCGCCTCGCGCTCGTCCATCCTGCTGATGGATGAGCCCCTATCCAACCTGGACGCCAAGCTGCGCACCGAAATGCGTGGCGAGCTCAAGCGGCTGCACCGCGACCTCGAAGCCACCACGGTCTACGTGACCCACGACCAGATCGAGGCCCTGACGCTTTCCGACATCGTCGTGGTCATGGACAAGGGCCTGGTCATGCAACAGGGTACGCCCTATGAAATCTATCACCATCCGGCGAACCTGTTCGTCGCCGACTTCATCGGCGATCCCGGGATCAACCGGTTCACCGGCACCGTCAGCCGGAACAACGGCGCGGCGGGCCTCGATTGCGGCGACCTGTGGCTGCCGGTCCCCGGCGACCCGCCCGCCAACGCAAAGGACCTCGTCGCCACCATTCGCCCGGAAAGCATCAACGTATCGACCGAGGCCAGGGAGGACTGGCTCAAGGTAACGCTGGAATCGATTCAGCCGAAGGGGTCCGACACGATCCTGCAAGTCCGGACCGGGAACCACTCCATCA
>JAPOQB010000804.1 GCA_026710965.1 Deltaproteobacteria bacterium
GCACTTGCGGACGATGGTGAACCGGACTCCACGCTGACGCCGCCAATCGACTTCGCCTCCCTGCGCCCCGCGCAACGCCAGGCGATTGCCGAGTTTCTCGGCGCGATCCTGCGGGACATGCGCGGATTGAATGAGCCGAAGGCCAGGGAAGCGATGGAGGAAATGGAGAAGCGGCTGTCGATAGGTCTGCAGGTCGATCTGATCGATGCCGGCGGCCGCGAGGAGATACGCATCGAGGAGGGATTCATTCAACTCGCGATGCTGGCCCGCGACTGGTGTCAACTCGACATCGGGGAAGCGCGGCAGGTGATCGAAGACAGCGCGTTCGCCGTGGCGGCGCGCAAACGTATCGGGGATGCCGACGTGAACCGCGTGCTGCTGGAGAAGGCGATGTCGGTGGCCTTCGACGATGGCGGCCTCGAATCTGACCGCGTCGCGGAAAGCGAGCAACACTTGATCGAGCCGCCGCGCGATCTGGTCGGAGACCCCCTGGCCGAACCACTGATCGCTTCCTTCGTCCATCTGATGGCCACGAAGGCCGCGGCGGACTGGCCGGTCGAACACGACCATATGGTGCTGCTCAATGCTTCGGTGTTGCTCCCGGAGCGCAAGCAGGTCGCCGCGCTCTGGTCGCAATACCTCAAGGCGGTGGAGTCGCGGCTGCGCGATCGCCTGAAGTACGGGACGCTGTCGGCCGTCCCGCCAGGATCGGCGCCAGCTATCCTGCGGCAGATCGGCGAGCAAGAACTGCCTGCGCCGGCTGGCCGCGTGGTCACGTCGGACGTTCGGACCCCGGCAGTCGCGGTGTTCGAGGCGTCGTCCGGCAATGCGCGGGCGCACTGGGTGCTCCTGTTCGCTGACCGCGTGGTTGTAGGGGACGTTCCGAAGGAGGAGCTCTCACTCGACGACGGCGAGTCCACAACCTACCCGAAAGACGAGGTTCGTTTCAGCCGTTTGTCACGCTCCCTGGCGGATGCTCTTGTGATCCATTGCGGTGACGACCAGCGTCTGATCGTCGAAGGTTCCGTGACGGGCACCTTTACAGGCTACTTCGGTCCCGTGCTCGAAACACTGGGCCTCGACGACGCCCTTGAGATAGTAGAGAACGCGTGAGGACCGGAAGGTCGGTAAAGAACCAGGTGGGACGGGGACACCAGGACGCAACGCCTGGGTTGGACTGTTCAGGACCGCCGCTTGGCCGCGGCGCGGGCCAGGTCCTCGAGCATCGGTACGGTGGTTTCCCAGTCGATGCAGGCGTCGGTGACGCTCTGGCCGTAGGTGAGCGGGGTGTCGGGCATGAGGTCCTGGCGGCCGGCCACCAGGTGGCTTTCCATCATGACACCGCAGATGCTGTCGGAAGCGGCGGCAACCTGTTCGCATACGTCGGCGCAGACCTTGGGCTGCCGCAGGTAGTCCTTTTGGCTGTTGCCGTGGCTGCAGTCGATGAGCACGCGGTGCGGAAGTTTCGCGTCGCGCAGCTTTTGGGCGGTGTCGTCAACCACGCCCTGGTCGAAGTTGGCGCCGTTGTTGGAGCCTCGCAGGATGACGTGGCAACTCTCGTTCCCCGAGGTGGAAATGATCGCGGCGATTCCCTGGCTGGTGACCCCGAGGAAGCGATGCGGGTGCCAGGCGGCGCGCACTCCGTCGATGGCGATCTGGATGGAACCGCTGGTGCCGTTCTTGAATCCCACCGGCATGGACAATCCGGAGGCGAGCTCGCGGTGCACCTGGCTCTCGGCCGTGCGCGCGCCGATGGCGCCCCATGACACCAGGTCGGCGGTGAATTGCGGCGTTATGGTATCCAGGAACTCCGAACCCGCCGGCAATCCCATGTTGGCCAGATCGAGCAACAGACCCCGGGCGATTCGCAACCCCTGGTTGATGTTGAAGCTGCCGTCAAGATCAGGGTCGTTGATGAGGCCCTTCCACCCCACGGTGGTGCGCGGTTTCTCGAAGTAGACGCGCATGATGACGAGCAGGTCGTCGGCGAGGCGGTCGGACTCCCGCTTCAACCGGCCGGCGTACTCGAGGGCGGCCTTCGGGTCGTGAATGGAGCAGGGGCCGGCGATGACCAGGAGTCGTTGGTCTCGCCCGCGGATAATGTCGCTGATGGCGCTACGGGCGGCGGTCACCGTGGCCGTGGCCTGTTCCGTAATCGGCAATTCTTCGTCCACGACAATCATCGGCGGGACCAAGGGGCGGAGATTTTCGATTCTCAGGTCGTCTGTCGTTTGGTTCATTGGCTTTCCAGCGTTGATATCTAACACAGTTTTTCGGGACAGGCGAATAACCGGGCGGGGTCGTGGGACGGCGATTTGGAGGGTCCCGGCGCGCCGACGTACTGTCGGGACGCAGGTCGACGTCAGATGGGGTATAATGTCGCGGACAGGGAGACGCTGAAGATCCCATCATGTACCAGGCGGATACCATAGCGGCGGTGGCCACGCCCCCGGGGGAAGGAGGCGTGGCCGTGGTGCGCTTGAGCGGTCCGGATGCGCTAAGCATCGGCGGCAAGATACTCGGGTGCAAGGATGATGGATGGGAGTCGCACCGCTTGTACTACGGCAGGGTCCGCGACCCGGTTCGCGGGTCTGTCGTGGACGAGGTCATGTTTGTATTCCTGCAGGAGCCGAAGAGCTATACGGGTGAGGACACCGTGGAGATCCATTGCCACGGAGGCCCCTACGTGGTCCGCCAGGTGCTCGGTCTGGTGCTGGCGTACGGCGCACGGCATGCGGAACCGGGGGAATTCACCAAAAGGGCATTCTTGAACGGACGTTTGGATTTGGCCCAGGCCGAGGCCGTGTTGGACCTCATTCGTTCGCGTACGGACAAGGCCGCCAATGTAGCCCTGGGTCAGATGGAAGGCGGCCTTTCCGAGGAGGTCCAGCACCTCAGGGAACAACTGGTCGACACGTTGGTACAGGTGGAGGCGGCCATAGACTTCCCGGAGGAAGAGATCGAGCTGCTGCAGCGCGCGGAGTTGGCTCGGAAGGTGGCCGGAGTGGTGGACAGGATATCCGCTCTCATCGGCAGCTACGAGTGGGGTCGGTTGATTCGCGAAGGCGTCCGGGTGTGCATCGTCGGGCGGCCGAATGTCGGCAAGTCGAGTCTGTTGAATGCGTTGCTGGGGGTGGATCGGGCAATTGTCACGGACACGCCCGGAACGACTCGGGATTTTATCGAGGAGACGGTGAATCTGAGCGGCCTTCCGGTGGTCCTGTGGGACACCGCGGGTCTCAGGGAGAACACCGAAGGCGTCGAACAGATCGGCATCGACGTAACCCTGCAAAGGCTGGCGGAGAGCCAGGGATGTCTGCTGGTCCTCGACGGTTCGTCGCCGCTTACCGGCGAGGACAGGAAGGTGATGGAGCGGCTGCGCCAGAGCCAGGGCCTCGTCGTCATCAACAAGATCGACCTGCGGCAGCGGATCGACCGGGCGGCGGTGTCGGGGCTGTTGCCACGCTTGCGGCAGATGGAGGTATCGGCGCTCTCCAACGAGGGGCTCGATGCGCTGCGGACCGCCTTGCGCGATTGTTTCCTGGATTCCACCGAAGAGCCGGAAATCGTCGTAACCAATGTCCGCCACAAGGCAGCGCTGGACCGTGCAAGGACCAGTCTGGTGGAGGTCCGTCGAGCGATGGACGAAGGGTTGCCGCCCGACATCGTCGCGGTGGACCTGCAGGAGGCCCGTGACAGCCTCGCCGAAATCATTGGCACCGTCACCAATGACGACATTCTCGACCGTATCTTCTCGCAGTTTTGCATCGGCAAGTAAACGCGGTCACTGGATGTTTGGATCCAATGCGTGGAAGTTCGTCGGGAAATTTGGCAGAATCGACTTGTAGGGGCGACCTGCGGTCGCCCCCCCAGTGGCGGGCGCCACGCGAGGTGGAGCAACGCAGCCGCCCTTCGACTTCGCTTCGCGAAGCCTGTCCTGAGCTCGTCGAAGGGCTCAGGATGCGCGGAGCGAAAGAGACCCGCAGACTATGACGCGAATTAACCAGACACCACCTATGGATGTTTCACGTGAAACAGTCGGATAAGGGAAAAGAAAGAGTCTACGACGTCATTGTAGTCGGGGCCGGGCACGCCGGGATTGAAGCGTCTTTGGCGGCTGCGCGCATGGGCCTCGATACGTTGATGTTGACCCTCAATCTCGACCATATCGGCCAGATGTCGTGTAATCCGGCCATCGGAGGCATCGGGAAAGGGCATCTTGTCAAGGAAATCGACGCTCTGGGGGGTGAAATGGCCCGGGGCATCGACGAAACCGGCATCCAGTTCCGTATGCTCAACACCAAGAAGGGGCCGGCCGTCAGGGCTTCACGAGCACAGGCCGACAAGGCCCTTTACCGCCAGCGTATGAAGCGGGTGTTGGAGAACTGCGAGAACCTCACTGTCAAGCAGGCCAGCGTCGAGGCGCTGGTGTGCCGCGATGCGCAGGTAATTGGCGTCGAATCCCAGATGGGAGAGGTCTTCAGGGCCAGGAAGACCATATTGACCACCGGGACATTTCTCCAGGGTGTGGTCCATGTGGGCGACCGTAACTACTCCGCCGGCCGCGCCGGCGATTTCGCCGCCCAGGGCTTGAGCGGGTCGTTGAGCAATCTGGGTCTTCGGTTGGGCAGGCTCAAGACCGGGACCTGTCCGCGCCTGAACGCGCATACCATTGACTTTTCGAAGCTTTCCGTCCAGCACGGGGACGAGATCCCGGTACCGTTCTCATTCGGCACGGACAGGATCGAGCAGCGGCAGATCCCCTGCCACATCACCTACACGAATCCCACGACCCACGAGATCATTCGAGCTGCGATCCACCGCTCTCCCATGTATTCCGGGGTCATCAAGAGCAACGGACCGCGCTATTGCCCCTCCATCGAGGACAAGGTGGTCCGCTTCGCCGACAAGCAACGGCATCAGATCTTTCTCGAGCCCGAGGGTTACGACACGGTAGAGGTCTACCCCAACGGCATTTCCACCAGCCTTCCCCTGGATGTCCAGGTCGATCTGGTCCACAGCATCGAAGGCCTCGAGGAAGCGGAAATCATGAGGCCCGGCTACGCCATCGAGTATGACTACGTCGAGCCAACTCAACTGAAGCCGACGCTGGAGACAAAGGCCATCGAAGGCCTCTACCTCGCCGGCCAGATCAATGGAACGACGGGATATGAAGAGGCCGCGAGCCAGGGCCTCATGGCCGCCATCAATGCGGTCTTGAGCATCCGAGGGGACGAACCGCTTGTCCTTTCCCGTGACCAGGGCTACATCGGGGTGCTCATCGACGACCTCGTGACCAAGGGAACCGACGGTGAGCCCTACCGGATGTTCACCTCCCGCGCCGAATATCGCCTGCTGCTCCGGGAGGACAATGCCGATCTCCGCCTTACGGAGTTGGGTCACCGCATCGGACTCGCCACCGCGGAGGCATACGAGCGAACCGTCAGGAAACAGGAACAGATCGACCACCTGACCGAGAGGCTCGAAACCACCCGTATCAGTCCATCCCAATCGATCCAGGCCCAACTTGATGACCTGAAAACGGCCCCCATCCGAAACATTACGCCGCTGGCGCAACTGTTGCGGCGCCCGGAGATAACCTTCCGGAATCTGGAGCTTTTTTGTTCCGAACTCGCGGCGGTGCCGGCTGATGTGGGGCTCCAGGTGGAGGTTTCGCTCAAGTACAGCGGTTACGTGGAGCGGCAGGCCCAAGGCCTCAAGCGTTTCCAGAAGATGGAAAACGTCTCACTCCCCCAGGACCTCGACTACGGCAAGATCAACGGACTGTCCCGGGAAATAAGGGAAAAGCTGACTCATGTGCGGCCGCGGTCCCTGGGACAGGCCTACCGGATCTCCGGCGTGACGCCGGCCGCCATCTCCGTGCTTTCCCTGTACGTCTACAAGATGAAGGCCGGCTGA
>JAPOQB010000947.1 GCA_026710965.1 Deltaproteobacteria bacterium
ATCGCCGACGCCCGGGGGGTCGTGCTTCCCGGAGTGGGCGCGTTTCACACTTGTATGGAAAATCTTCGGCGTTTCGGCCTGGTGGACGTCGTCCGGGACGTGGTGCGCCGGAAGCGGCCGTTCCTGGGCATTTGCCTGGGGTTGCAACTCCTCTTCGACGAGAGCGAGGAGTTCGGCTCGCCGGACGGTCTGGGACTGGTGCCGGGGAAGGTTCTGGGCTTCTCCGCCGCCGACGGTCTCAAGGTGCCGCACATGGGCTGGAACGCCATCGAGATCCGCAAGCCCACGCGTTTCCTGGAGGGCATCGACAACGGCGCCCAGGTCTACTTCGTGCACTCGTTCTACGCCGCGCCCGCGGACGAGTCGGCGGTGGCCACCGTCACCTCTCACGGGACGCCGTTCGTTTCGAGCATCGCCACCGACCATCTCTTCGCGAGCCAGTTCCATCCCGAGAAGAGCCAGGCCATCGGCCTGCGCATCCTCGAGAACTTCGGCCGCTTTGCCGAGAACGGGGCCGCGGCCTGACCACGGCCTGTCTCATAGCGTTTGTTTCCGCCGGCATGTTGATCATACCAGCCATCGATATCAAGGACGGCCGCTGTGTGCGGCTGTACCAGGGTGACATGGAGCAGGAGACCGTCTACTACCAGCGGCCGCTGGACGCGGCGCGGCATCTGGCGGCAGAGGGCGCCCGCATGATCCACGTAGTGGACTTGAACGGCGCGGTGGAGGGGCACCCGGTGCATCTGCCCGAGTTGGCCGCCATCTGCGCCGAGTCCGGTGTCGCAGTGGAAGTGGGTGGAGGGCTGCGGACCCTTGAAGCGGTGGAAGAGGCGTTGGCCGCGGGTGTGGAGCGTGTGGTGATCGGTACCAAGGCGTACGAAGACCAGGATTTCCTCCGGGCAACGTGCCAGCGCTTCCCCGGCCGGGTCGTGGTGGGCATCGACGCCCGCGATGGACGGGTGGCCGTCCGAGGCTGGGTTGATGATACCGCCATGGAGGCGGTGGAGTTGGCGCGCCGCTGCGAGGAAGACGGCGCCACGCGAATCATCTACACCGACATCAGCCGCGACGGCACGGGGGCGGGCGTGAACGCGGAAGAGACCGTCAGGGTGGCCCGTGCGGTAGGGATTCCGGTGATCGCTTCCGGCGGCATCGGATCGCTGGACGACATCCGTACGCTGGCGGGCTTGGCGGGTGAAGGCATTGAGGGGGTCATCGTGGGCAGGGCGCTCTACAACGGAGCCTTTTCGCTCGGTGAGGCCATGGCGGCGGCAGGGGGCAACGATGCTCACTAAACGGATCATTCCGTGTCTCGACGTCGATGCCGGCCGGGTGGTGAAAGGGATCCGGTTCGTGGAGATCCGCGACGCCGGGGATCCGGTGGAAGTGGCCCGGGCCTATGATGCCGCCGGTGCGGACGAACTCTGCTTCCTCGACATCACGGCCTCCCATGAGCAGCGCGGCATCATCCTCGACGTGGTGGCCCGGACCGCCGACGAGATCTTCATGCCGCTCACCGTGGGAGGCGGCATCCGGGAGAACGCCGATATCCGCCGGCTGCTCAAGGCCGGCGCGGACAAGGTCTCCATCAACACCGCGGCGGTGGCACGGCCGGAGTTCGTGCGGGAAGCGGCGGAGACCTTCGGCAGCCAGTGCATCGTGGTGGCCATCGATGCCAAGCAGGTGCAGGACCACTGGGAGGTGTTCACCCACGGCGGCCGCAAGCCCACCGGCATCGACGCCTGTGACTGGGCCGCACGCATGGCCGAGTACGGCGCCGGCGAGATCCTCCTCACCAGCATGGACCGCGACGGCACCAAGGACGGCTACGACCTGCCCCTGACCCGGGCCATCTCCGACCGGGTCACGATACCGGTCATCGCCTCGGGCGGCGTCGGCAATCCGGAGCACATCCACGACGGCTTCGCCGAAGGACACGCCAGCGCCGCCCTGGCCGCTTCCATCTTCCACTACGGCGAATACACCATCGGCGAGTGCAAGCATTATCTGGAGGAGCGGGGGATTCCGGTGCGGCCGGTGCATGCATGACGTCCGGCCCGTGGCGTCGGCCGTGGCCTGAGGGAGGATGGCGTCCTTCGACTTCGCTCCGCTACGCTCAGGACGAACGGGGAATGGTAACTGCCTAGCCTTCCAACTCGGTCAGGTAGCGTTCCGCGTCGATGGCGGCCATGCAGCCGCTGCCGGCGGCGGTGACGGCCTGGCGGTAGATGCGGTCCTGGACGTCGCCGCAGGCGAAGACACCTTCCAGGGTGGTCTTGGTGCCGTCGTGGGTCTTGATGTACCCCAGCTCGTCCATTTCCAGGCGACCTTCGAAGAGCTGCGAGTTGGGTTGATGCCCGATGGCGATGAAGACGCCGTCGCAGGCGAAATGGTCGTCCTTGCCGGTCTTCAGGTTCCGCAACGTCACACTGGTGACGCCGCCGTCCTGGGCGTCGCCGTGGATGTCCGCGAGGGTGGTGTCCCAGATGAAGTCGATCTTGGGATTGGCCCTGGCGCGGTCCTGCATGATCTTGGACGCCCGGAGCTGGTCGCGCCGGTGCACGATGTTGACCTTGCTGGCGAACTTGGTGAGGAAGGTGGCTTCTTCCATGGCGGTGTCGCCGCCGCCCACCACGATGAGCTCCTTGTCCTTGAAGAAGAAGCCGTCGCAGGTGGCGCAGGCGGACACCCCGTGTCCCATCAGCCGGTTCTCGGCTTCGAGCCCCAGCAGCTTGGCGGTGGCGCCGGTGGCGATGATCAGGGCGTCGCAGGTGTAGCGGTCCTGGCCGGCCTGCAACGCGATGGGCCGCGTGCCCAGCTCCACGGCGGAAACATCCCCGAAAACGATCTTGGTGCCGAAGCGTTCCGCCTGCTTGCGGAACTGGTCCATCATGTCGGGACCC
>JAPOQB010000779.1 GCA_026710965.1 Deltaproteobacteria bacterium
CCGTCGGCTGGCCCCGCATGGCAAGTACGAGCGGGTTCTCCTCCACCGGCAGGAGCGTTTCCTTGTCGAGGCGGTAGACGCCGTGCATCGGAGCCCACTGATCGACGTCGGGCTCGGGATCGCGGACGCCGCCGATCCGCTCGGCGCCCCCATTGAACAAAAGGGGTTCCGCGTTTTCGTCCACGGCGATGACGCCCTCTTCCATGCTCTCGAAAACGGTCTCCATCAAGGCAATCCGCCGCCGCAGCTCGTCGTTCTCGCTCCTCAGGCGGCTGTCCGCCTCGCGGAGGGAAAGCGCGGTCTGGATGCTCCAATTCAGTTGCCGCTCGTCGAAGGGTTTGAGGACGCAACCGAACAGGCGGTCCGTGAACGCTGCCGGGAACGGACCCGGCGCCGCGCCGTCCGTCAGACAGACCAACGGGATGTCGAAGCGGCGCCCGATCCGCTCGGCCGCTTCGAGGCCGGCCATGTCGAGGTCGATCAGGGCGATATCGGCGCTAGGACCCGCGCCGGCCCCGGACGCCTTCCGGTCCGGGAAAGCGACGGAGCACACGGTGTAGCCCAGGGCTTCGAGGCATTCCTCCAGTCGCCGGGCCTCGGCGCCGCCGTCCGGGACGATCAGTATCCTCGTGTTCTTCATGGAGCCCTCCGCGCGGTTCCGTTCACAGGGAGCCGACCTCAACATCGCTCCTGCGCAGAACGCCGACCGATCCGCCCCCCGAGCGACCGGGAAGATTGACCGACGCGGAATTGTCAGCCTGGAATTCTCGAACGATGTCTCGCAAGTTGCAGGCGTATCAGAAATATACACATACAGGGTGTGTTTACCGTGAGGTCTTGGAGAAAATAAGTATTTTGATCGTGTTCAGGCGTGAGCTTGTCAGTTGGTTCATCGGTTCATCGGTTCATCGGTTGGCGACGAATCGCCAGCGTTCACGATGACTGGGCTACAATCGCAGCTGGCACACCTGCCGAGGGCGCCTTGCGGCGGCGCCGTTGGCGGCGGTGAGGCACGCCGCGAAGTTCCGTGCTTTCGACGATTCGCTGCGTATGGAGCGAAGGGACGGCCACAGCCGCCGCGCGCCGGCCGGAACGCTGCCGCGGCGGCGGCTGCGAACAAGAACGCGCGGGTCGCGGACAGGGAAGCCTTGACCGCGGGTTGATCCGGCCCGTTCGGCCTTGTCGCGGACGTTCCGGCCACCGCGAGCCCAGTGCGCGGGACCGTTGCGCCGGGGTGGAGGGACCGGGGGCAGGGCTGCTCTACGGTGGTGACGGGGCTCTTCCAGAATCACCGCGCACCACCTGCGAAGACAAGGCCCAGGCTCCGGGCGCGGCCCCACCGGAGACTGTCAACAGACGTCGACCAGGACGCACGAAAACGCCCATGGATTCGGAGAACCGGTACGACCGTGGGCACATCGTTCCGGCGAACCACTTGGACGGCAAGGAGGACGCCTGCGGGCCAGGTTGCCCTGATGACCAAGGTGGTGCCACAGGGTGGCATCGCCCGGCGCAGCGTAGGCGGTGACGGGCCGCGTGCTGATTCCGCCCGGCACCGGCAAGACGCGGAGGGCGGAATCGGCCGACCGGCAAGGCTCAACGACGTGCGATCCGTGAGCGGACGTCCAATAGGGCGCGGCGCGGGAAACCGGTCTGCCGCCCCGCACCCGTCCGCGCGCCGGGACCGGGCGGGGGGCTCCTACGAGCGCTCGGGCGCCGGCATGCTGTAGCCCACGCCGCGCTCGTTCAGGATGTAGACGGGACGGGACGGGTCATCGCCGAGCTTTCGGCGGAGGTTCTTCACGAAGTTGCGCACGAGACGCACGTCGCCGAACTCCTGCCCGTCCCAGAGCTGGCGGAACAGGGCCTCGTAGGTGGTGACCCGTCCGGCGTTCAGGGAGAGCAGGCGCAGCAGATCGTACTCGGTAGCCGTCAGAGTCACGGTACGGCCGGCCACGGTCGCCCGGCGCTCCTCGTAGCGGATGGCGAGATCGCCGAGCACGAAGGACTCCGGGTCGGCCCGCCGTCTCAGGGCCGCCCGGATCCTCGCCGTGAGCTCGGTGGGCGAGAAGGGCTTGACGATGTAGTCGGCGGCGCCCGACTCCAACGCCCTGGCGATGGTCTCGTCCCG
>JAPOQB010000949.1 GCA_026710965.1 Deltaproteobacteria bacterium
CTCCACCGTCCACAACGTCGAATGGGTCGAGGCCAACTTCCCGCTGATGTACCTCTACCGGCGCCACCTCCAGGACGGCGCGGGCGCGGGCAAGTTCCGCGGCGGTGCCGGCGAGGAATCCCTCATCATGCCCCACGACGCCCCGGAGGCGAACATCCAGATCGTCGCCCTGGGCGTCGCCGGACTGAGGAATTCGGGGTTCGGCATCTACGGCGGCCACCCCGGCGCCCCCAGCATCCTGGTGCACGTGGAGGACAGCGACGTGCGCCAGGCGGTCGCCGCCAAGACCCTTCCCGACGAGCTCGAAGAAGCCGGCGGCAGCCACAACCTGCTGGGCTACCGCGACCTGCGGCTGAGCGCCGACGACCTGCTCTACCTCAGATGCGCCAACGGCGGCGGTTACGGCGACCCCTTGGAGCGGGAGCCGGACAGCGTGGCCGAGGACGTGGTGGACGGTCTTGTGTCGCGGGAAGCGGCGGAGTCCATCTACGGCGTCGTGTTCGCCGGGACTGATGGCGTGGACGGCGCCGGCACCCGGGAGAAGCGCGAGTCCCTCAAGCGTGAGCGGCAGGCGGCGGTCACCCGCGCGACGGCCGTTGCCGAGCCTCCCGGCACGGGAACGGGCGCCGTCCGCCATCCTCTCCAGGAGTCTCTCGTTCTGTGTGACCTCGGCGAACGCACCTGGGTCCAATGCGCCCGGTGCGACCATATCCTGTGCGAGAGCGACATCGACTGGCGGGAAGCCTGCTCCCTGGGCGCGGCTCCGCCCACCGAGGCCGGTCCCCTGATGGACCTGCTGTTGGACCAGTACGAGTTCCAGCGTTGGTATTGCCCCGGATGCGGCGTGCTGCTCGATTCGGAGATCGCGGCCGCGGGGGCGCAGCCGGGGTAGGGGGGTCGGGGCTTTTCCTCAGCGGTGCGTGGTATCGGTCCGCAGGGGCGACCCGCCGGCTGCCGCGAATCTGTCTACAAACCGGGACGACCTCACAGTGAGTGCGGAGCTAACGCGGCGGCGAAGCGCTTGAATTCGGCCACGGAGGCTGGTCGGACATGTGGAGGGACGATCGGAGGATACCGTCGTCCTCACGCCATAGTGGACGGGAATTATAGCGTATAGTCACATCCCCTTTCCCGTTGCGCCCTGACTTCGCGCGGAACGTGGCGGCGGGGTTGAGATCGTCACTCCGGATCTCCGCAAATCAGTCGTTCGCCTTTCCAATATCCGAGCAATTCATCTGTACCAGACCACCATTGCCACCCGGCACTGAGCGACCCTCTAATGGCATTTATCTCAACTTGATGCGGACCATCGCTGCCATCGAGTGCCGCCTTGTGCTCAAGTCTGACCGCGAGTTCAGCAATTTCTTCTGCACAGTGGAGAATCGAGTTCTGCAAGTCCAAAGCCAATCCCATGTCGCCAAGTATACTCTTGGTCTCAGCTTCATAGCGCGAAAACTCGTCGTAAGGCCATTCATCACGCAGCCGGACCGGGGCGAATTGTCTGGTTTGGTACCGCGTCAAATCTGGCTGGTTCCACGATATGAGACATGCAGAAAAGCAAAGAGGTCCGTAAATCCCGCAATGCTGAAAGTGTCCGCTTGCGGCCCGACACGCATCGATCACTTTCTTCACTTGCCGATGATCGTGCACAATGATCTGGTTGTCGGTATCCCGATAATCGGCCATGTCGATTACTTGAGGAGGTAAAACTCCTTTGCGAGCCTTGTACCGAGCCGGAGAATCATGGAAGTCGTAACGGTGCTGGTGGAGCACACCCTGTACGTGTTCCATGAACCAAGACTTGCCAGGATAACCGGACAGCCACACATGCGGGCGGTGTTTCAGTGAGCTACCGAGTAGTGCGCAGGCGAGCCAGCCAAGCATACGCTTGCCATCCTCTGGTGACAGCCAGTTGTACCTCATGACGAGATTAGCGACCTCTCTTCGAATGCCGATGTTCTTGGACACGGCTCTCATTGTCTTCGACTCCTCTGTAAAGGGTTCAGCCCAATTACGGTGTTAGTGAGAACCCGCGACTCACTCCGTCGGCGCAAACCTAGCGGGGGCCCGGCTGAGGTGTTGAGATTCCACAGCCGAGAATTCGATTCCCTCTGCCTCCAATCCACAGGTCAGGGGTTTCTGTCTTGCCTTTGACACCGCTCCTTGCTCCCTACACCATCCGAATTCTCCACGTCATGAAATCTCTCCGAGGTGTCAGCGAAGCAGAGTGTCTCTGAGAAGCTGGGAAGCCAACTCCTTGAGAATGCCCAAGGTCCAATCGCCGCCATTTTGCTTGATATGGCCCATCACCTTCTGCCATCGAGAATCGTCACGAATGGTATCAAGGAAGTCGTGACCAGAACTCGTCAGGCGAAAAGTGGCCTGACCAGTCTGCTCCACAAGCCCTTCATCGCACAGCAGTTGAAAGTGGTGGTACTCGTCCGCACTCCTATCCATAGTCACTACCGTAATATGGGTGTGCGAATGCTCCATTTCGAACAGTAGCGACCTCAACAACTCCGGATCACGTTTCACCTTCTCCTCCCTCCTAGATCTACGCCGAATGGCGTCAGCAATGGGTGCAAGTTGTGACGGGCCGGAAAAAGCGCCTGTGCGAAGTATTGCCCTAAGATCTACTGGTGGCAGTTGCGAAAGCCGCTTAAAAATCCTCGGTATGGCCGATCCGCGGGACGGCGATGCTGGTAGGTCGATGCCATAAAACCGGCAAAAATTCCTGACATCCCCGAAAGTAGGCAAGAAGGCTTTGTCGTCGAACTTCTGTGCGAGTTCCACCAGGGCTCTGTGGACCTCAACCGGCGACTCTAGTTTGGACACATAAGCCCGCGCCGGATTGCGGAGACGTAGTTGGGCAACTCCGTTAGCCCTGTGCACCATGTCTCGAGCCGAGAGTTCTTTTTCCTTCCTACGAGCACGAACGGATCCATCAATTTGACGCAGTGTATCCTGGACCCTTCCCATGCCGTACCGGGAAACCATGATGCGCAGGGCGTTCTCAAGTTTCTCGTTGTTTTCCATCGTGAGTCGATTCACCCAGAATGTGCTCGAAGAACTCTTCCGCAAAATAATCGAACTGAACAGCGTCGCCACGATACGTGAAATCCCCGCGCATCATTTTTGGAAAGCCACGAGAAAGAGGAATCTGGCGATCAAAGATGCGCCAGTGGTTTCGCTCTGCTTCTCTTTCGAGTTCGACGATTGCCCTTGCCCGTTCCGGGCCGCCATTCCCGCTGTAGTGGTACGTCGAGTTGTTGATCACGATTCCCGCTACATCAATTGAATGTCCGCGGTTGTGAGCTCGGAAGTTGTCCAAGGAGTCTTTCAGCAAAGGGAAGCCGATGGTTGCGAAGTACTCCGGTTTAACGGGAACCAACACATAACGAGAAGCGTGATAAGCGGCTTGGGTGAAGATGGATTCCGTAGGTGCGCAGTCGATAATGACCAAGTCACGATCTTGGAACTCATTCGCGATAAGGGTGGCAAGGACTTGAGCGTCCGGCTTGACAGACTCTATTAGATTGTCGGAGAAGTCGAACCGTGATGGAATAAGCGCAAGACGGGAACCCCCAAACGAGGTCGTTCGGACCAGGACGTCATCGAGGTTCAACGATGAAGGTGAGGACTTGTTGGGACGGGGCGGCGAGTAACCGGCGAATAGTTCGACAATCGACGGACGCTTCTCGTCAAGGAATTCTTGGTAGTCCCGCATCAGGGCCTGGGAAAGATTTGCCTGAGGATCCAGGTCAACTGCAAGCACCTCCAGACCGAGATCCACTGAGGCGTATTCCGCGAGCAGTGCAGCGATGGTGGTCTTACCGACACCGCCCTTCATATTTATCACGGAAACACAGACGGGTCCGTTCACGGGTGTATACCTCACTAGGATGAGGGTACTCAGTCATGGCGAGCGTGTCAACAAAACGGTGCGAGACTCTGCGTTGGCCCCATTCTCCACACCGATCCTTTCCGGAAATCACGGGCCAGTTGTCTGAGGTAATCGGTCGAGCAGATGACGGCTGAGAAGATCCGCGAAATCCGGATTCGTGAGAACACGAGCCAGGCGGTCTTCGCCCGGCACCTCAACGTGACCACGAGTTTGGTAAGCCAGTGGGAGCGGGGAGAGAAGCGGCCCAGGGGCGCATCGTTGAAGCTGTTGACGTTGGTCGCCAAGAATGGCCTGAGTGCAGTCGTTTGACGATCTCCAACTTTGGCCGAAATCTGTCGTAGACCGGCGACCGAGGATTTGCGGAGGCGTCTGGCAGAACCGGCGCCAAACCGCAAGTTTCAAACCCGCCCGCCTGATTCCGTAGCCGTTAGGTGTAATTCCGGCCAGTTTGTTATATGATTGCAAATTGGCCGATGTACTACGCACGCACTCTCGAATCGTATTGGCTGGAGGTTTCGCGGCAATTCCCCGTGCTGCTGCTGACCGGCCCACGCCAAGTCGGGAAGACCACGCTTCTGCGGCACCTTGCGGAAGACGCTCGTCGTTATGTCTCCCTCGACAATCCGGTGCTGCGCGATCTGGTGAATGACGATCCCGCGCTCTTCTTGCAGCGGTACGAGCCGCCGGTGCTCATCGACGAAATTCAGTATGCTCCCGGACTGTTGCCGCTGATCAAGGTGATCGTGGACGACAGCCGCCAGCCGGGGCTGTTTTGGCTGACGGGATCGCAACAGTTCCAGGCGATGAGGGGCGTTTCCGAGTCCTTGGCGGGGCGGGGACGGGACATTGACTTTCTGGGCTTCTCCTCCCGCGAGCGACATCAACGCGATGCCGCCGTGTCTCCTTTTCTGCCGACGCGGCCCGTTCTGGCCGAGCGCCAGCCGGCGCTTCGCGCGAGCGGCCTCGACGAGGTGTACCGCGACATCTGGACGGGTGGATTTCCCGGACTTGTTGCCGGCCCGATCCACGACCGCGAGTTGTTCTACAGTTCTTACTTGCAGACGTACCTTGAACGAGACCTCCGCGCCCTGTCACAGGTCGGCAATGAAATGGCATTCCTCCGCTTTCTGAAGGCGTGCGCGGCGCGAACCGCTCAGATGCTCAATCTGTCCGACCTGGCCCGCGACGCCGACGTAAGCGTCAACACCGCGAAGACCTGGCTCTCGATCCTGCAGGCGAGCCTCCAGGTCGAGTTGCTTCAGCCGTATCATGCCAACGTCACGAAACGTTTGGTCAAACGGCCGAAGCTGTACTTCCTCGACACCGGCTTGTGCGCGTATCTGACGGAGTGGACTTCCCCTGAGACCCTGGAGGCCGGCGCCATGTCGGGAGCCATGTTCGAGACCCACGTGGTGGCCGAGATCCTGAAGAGTTGGTGGCACAGGGGGAGAAGGCCGCAGTTGTATTACTACCGCGACAAGGACGGCAGGGAGGTGGACCTGCTGTTCGTCGCCGATGGGACCCTGTATCCGGTCGAGATCAAGAAGTCAGCTTCGCCCAGGAGATCGTGGTTGCAGGCCTTCGCCGCTCTACGGCGGCTGGACATACCGATGGGCGAGGGGGCGGTTGTGTGTCTCAGTGATCAGCCGGTCCCCTTGGACGACTCTGTCAATGCTGTCCCGGTCGGGCTGGTGTAACGTGGTCGCGTTTGCTTACTTCCTGGGCGTCGAAGCGGCTTCGCGATACTCATGCTCCGCGGCCTGGAGGCGGTCTGCGATCTCCGGCGTGAGTTTGCGCGCGGCCCTTTCGCTTCTTGCCCGCTCGACTCTTTCGGCCAGTTCTCCGGCCTGACGGCCCAACGCCACTTCGTCGATGCGAGGGCTCTCGCCGTTCTCCAACACGACGGCGCCCCCCACGAGCACGGTGTCGACGCTGCTGCCGTTCTCGGAATAGACGAGGGCCTGCGCCAGGTCGGCGGCCGGCCACATCCGCGTGCCCGGTTTCAGGATGCAGATGTCGGCGAGATGGCCCGGCGCGATCCTGCCGGCACGGAGGCCGAGAGCCTGGGCGCCGCCGGTGGTGGCCATGGCCACGCTTTCCGTTGCGGTGATCCAGGTATTGAAGTCGGGTTCGCTGCAGCGGCGCATCACGGCCGCCATCTTCATCTGGTCGAATAGGGAATAGCCGTCGCTGGTGTCGCCGCCGTCGGAGCCCAGCGCCACGGTGATGCCGCGGTCCAGCATCTCGCGGATGCGCGCGAGGCCGCTGCCGAGCTTGGCGTTGCTGCACGGGTTGTGCACTACCGCCGGCTGTTTCTCCTTGAGGACGTCGAGCTCCGGGTCGGTGAGGTGCACGGCGTGGGCCAGGGAGGTGTCGGGCTTGAGGAGACCGAGCCGTACCGCCCGTTCGACGGTCGTTTCACCGGTGCCGGTGCGCTGCATGGCTTCCACCCGGGTCTCCAGGAAATGGGTGTGCATGAGCAGATCTCTTTCCTCGGCCATGGCCAGGCACCGGCTGAGGAAATCGTCCGTGCAGGTGTGCGGCGAGCTGGGCGCGACCACGCCCTTGACGGTGGCCGGCCCGGCGGCGATCAGGTCCAGGGCCTGGCCCAGGCGGTCGAGCTCTTCGCGGGCCGCGGCGGACATTACGTGCGCCGGGACCACGCGATGCCAGCCCGCGTCGGCTACCGAGGGTGCGATGAAGGTGCGTACGCCGATCCGTTCCGCGGCGTCGATGCACGCCCGGATTTCCAGCAGGTCGATGGCGCCGCGTCGCGAGAGGTGGTGCAGCACGGTGGTGGTGCCGTGCTTGAGGTTCTCCAGCAGGGCGATATGGTTGGCCGCCAGCAGGTCGTCGTAACCGGGGTCGAGGATGTCCTCGATGGCACGCCTTTCCGGGAGCCACAACTCGAAGGGCACCCGGTCCCGCAGGCTCCGCTGCAAGGCCTCGGTGTGATGGCAATGGGCGTTGACCAGGCCGGGCATCACGACCTTGTCGCGGGCGTCGATGACCTGCGCCTCGTTGGAGGCTTCCGGTGGTGGGGCCGGCATGGGCTCGACACTCTCGATGAGCCCTCCGCGGATCCGGATGAGCCGGTCCTTGAGCACGGGCTCGGAAGCCGACGTGAGCAGCGTTCCCGCCAGGATGCTCTTGGCGTCGAGGGCAGCCAGGCGCATCACGCGGGATCGAAACTGATCCGAAGCCTGGTCCCCGTGGCGCGAGCGATCCTCTCCAGTGTCCGTGTGGACGGATGGATGCGGCCGCTCTCCAGGCGGGCTACGACCGATTGTGTCGTCTCCATGCGTTCGGCCAACTCCGCCTGCGTCAGTGCGGCACGCGTGCGGGCCTCGATCAGCATGCGCGACAACGCGAATTCC
>JAPOQB010000950.1 GCA_026710965.1 Deltaproteobacteria bacterium
TACACCGTTCGGCGCGTAGCCCCCATCCACCGTTCGTCCTGAGCGTAGCGACGCGTCAGCGGCGCGAAGTCGAAGGGCGCCATCTAGTTTCTCAATATCAGCGTCGAATGGCACACCGCGTTGCCGCCGTTGCCGCTGATGATGGCGGTCTCGGCGTCCTTGACCTGGCGCGGGCCGCATTCGCCGCGCAACTGGCGCACCCCTTCGACGATCTGGAGCATGCCTTCGATGTAGCACTCGGAGAGCATGCCGCCGGAGGTGTTGGTGGGCAGCTCTCCCCCAAGCTCGATGCGGCCGCCGCTCACGAACGGGCCGCCTTCACCCTTCTTGCAGAAGCCGTAGTCCTCCAGGGTGGCCATGAGGATGTAGGTGAAGCAGTCGTAGATCTGTGCGGTGTCGATGTCCTTGGGCGTGAGGCCGGCCATGGCGAAGGCCTGGGCGCCGGACTCCTTGGCGCCGAACTCGGTCATGTGGTCGCCGTGGATGTAGCCGCGAGAGTTGTTGGCGCGGCCCATGCCCATGACGTGGACCGGCTTCTGTTTCATGTCCTTGGCGCGCTCCGCCGAGGTGACGATGACCGCGGCGGCGCCGTCGCTCCGGAGGCAGCAGTCGAACAGGTGGAACGGCCACACGATCCAGCGCGAGTTGTGGTAGTCCTCCAGCGTCATGGGGGCCTGCATCGCGGCGACGGGGTTCAACTGTGCGTGCTTGCGGCACGCCACCGCGATGGCGCCCATGTGGTCGTGGGTGGTGCCGTACTCGTGCATGTGCCGGGTGAGCCCGAAGGCGTGCTGTCCGGCGGCGCCGTACAGGCCGTACTCCGGACCGAACTCGCCGCCGCCCTCGCCCCGTCCCGGGGTCTTGCGGGTGGCGCCCTTGTCGCCGTGCACGCACAGCACGGTCTTGCAGAAGCCGGCCTCGATGGCCGCCGCCGCCACCTGCACCATCAGGCAGGAGGTCGCGCCGCCCGCCGAAAGCGACACTCCGAAGGCGGTGTCGATGCCGAGCCGCTCGGACAGGTTCTGGTGGTGCACCCGGACCGCGCCGAGCAGGTGGCTGTGGGTGATCACCGCGTCGACGTCGTTCTTCGTGAGGCCGGCGTCGTCCAGGGCGGCCTTGACCGCCGTTACCTGCAAGCCGTAGTCGCTCAGTTCGGGGACCTTGCCCAGCGCCGAGTGTCCGACGCCCACGATCGCGTACTTGTCCTTGAGTGAAGCCATTCAGAGTCCTTTCCTGTGAATACGCGTGAGAACCTCTCAGTGATGGTGGTGATGGAGTATGGCGTCCTTCGACTTCGCGCCGCTGTCGCGGCGCTACGCTCAGGACGAACGGTTGGAACCTTCGCGTTCGTGCAGGGCGGCGTGCTGCCTGGGCGTTTCCGGGCGCGTGTCCTTGCCGCGGCCCCTGGTCAACCGGAGCGTGCCGACGAACTTGACGTTGGCGCAGGCGTCGGCGCCGCCGGTGGCGCATCCCTCGTCGTCGGGGATCAGGAAGCGCAGCGGCCCGCCCTTGTCCCGGGGCAGCGGCTCGTCGCCGACCCGGTAGGCGATGACCGCCTGGCGCAGCGCCTCCAGCGGGACGCTGGCGGCGAATCCGCCGTCGGTGGACTCCACCGTCAGGTGGTCGAGGGCCTGGTCCGGCTGGAGCCGGTCGAGGATGGCCTGAAGCGTCACCGCCCCGCCGGCACGGCCCGGGATCAGCGCGCCGACGTCTTCGATCTGGCCGTCCAGCGCGGCGAGCTGCTGGAAATCCAGCTCCTCCGCGGCCTTGCCTTCCTGTTCGATGCGCAGGCTGCTCATGATCCGCCTCCTGGAGAACCGGGTTAGGTGGGCATTCCCGTACACGGGGGGCACACGCCGTAGAGCACGACCTGGTGACTCTCGAGCCGGAAGCCCTTGGGGGCGAGCTTCTGGATGTCCGGGGGGCAACCCTGGATGTCGAAGATGTCGTCGCACGTCCGGCACTGGAAGTGATGGTGGTGTTCCTTTCCCGCCGCCTCGTAGCGAGGGGCTTCCCCGGGCACTTCCACGGGGACGAGCGTGCCCTCGGTGATCATGGAGTGGATCGCGCGGTAGACGGTGGCGATGCCCAGGCCGGGGGCCTTCGATTGGGCGGCTTCCAGGATGTCGTGGGGGCCTAGCGGACGGTTGGCCTCCAACAGCACCCGCTGGATGACGCTTCGTTGCCGTGTCCGCCGTCTGGCGCGAGGGCGATTCTGGAAAGAAGCTGTTTCGTAGTGGCTTTTTTCGTCGGTCATGTGAGTCTCCCGATCCCGCCGCGGCCGGATCGTTCCCTCTTCTTCCGGCCTATCCGTCTGGATTATACACCACCGCGCTTCGGTCATGCAAAGCTGCGGGGTGCCTTCGA
>JAPOQB010000243.1 GCA_026710965.1 Deltaproteobacteria bacterium
GGTCCAGATGGCGAAGATGCTCGGCGCCCGGGTGTTCGGCACGGTATCGACGCCCGAGAAGGCGCGAGTCGCCAAGGAAGCGGGCGCCGATGCGGTCATTGACTACACCGGAGTGGACTTCGCGGAGGAGGTGCGCCAACTTACCGATGGCCGCGGTGTCAACGTGGTCTATGATTCGGTGGGAAAGAGCACTTTCGAGCAGAGCCTCAACACGTTGGCGCCGCGCGGCTGCATGGTGATCTTCGGCCAGTCCAGCGGCGCCGTGCCGCCCTTCGACACCGCCGTGCTCAATGCCAAGGGATCGCTGACCCTCAGCCGCCCGAGCCTCACCCACCACACGACCACCCGTGCCGAGATCCTGGCCCGGGGCGGCGACGTGTTGCAATGGATCGAGGCGGGAAGGCTTGCCATCCGCATCGGCTCCACGCTTCCGCTGTCGCGGGCCGCCGAAGCCCATCGTCTGCTGTCATCCCGAAACACCACCGGCAAGATTCTCCTGATTCCCTAGCCGCCGCCACCTCTCCACAATCCGGTTGTCAACAATGGACCGGTTGTTTCATAATGGAATGAACATCAACGATCGGAGAAGGTCATGCGAGAGGAGTTTGTCGGGGCAGAGAGGGCCGATAGGGAGAACGAGATCGCTAAGCGCGATCGGCGATTTTTTCTGGTCGTTCTGGTGGGGATGTGGCTCCAGCTTGTCGCTCTGGTGTTACTGGCGAAGCTGGCCTTCTGTCCGTAGGCAGTTCTCGCGGAGCACGCTTACGAGTGCAGGTCCTGCGAGAACCACTCCGTGGGCAGCTCTCTTCCCAGCCCGCGTTCCCTCGCCAACTCGTAGATTCGCGCGCCCGCGGCGGCGAACTGAAGCCCCAGGCCTACGTAGTTGAGCATGCAGGTCACCTCGGCCGGGCTTTCCCGCGTCGCCGCTTTGCCTGCCATGAGCTCTCCCAGCTCCGGCTTGCCGCTCCAGTCGGCATCGGTGCCGCGCAACTCCTCCCGGCGATAGTCGCCCTCGCCAGCCTCCGGGATGCGCTCTTCCTCGCCGGGCAGCGTCACCAGCCGGGCCGCCTCTCGACTGGACACCACCACCCGGTCGCAGCGAAGCAATGCGTCCACGGTCATTTCGCTGGAGCGCACGGTGGCGATATGCATGCCGTCGTGTATCCAGTCGGCGGGAAAGAACGGCACCAGGGCATTGGTGGCCAGGAGCACGATATCGGCGTCATGGGCGGCGTCTGTGGGAGCGTCGACGGACCGCACCTCGGCCTCCACCTGTCCGTTCAGCTCGTCGGCGAAGCGCCGCCGGTGATCGGGGGTCGGGCTGTAGACCCGGATTTCCCGGATCGGCATGGCCGAGCACATAGCCAGAAGTCCCGACCGCGCCTGCCACCCGGAACCATAGAGCGCCAGCACCGACGATTCCGGCCGCGCCATGTACTTGGCCGACAGGGCGTTGGTGACGCCCACACGGATGGCCTGGACCAGGCCGTCGGGGAAGATGGCCAGGAGCTCGCCGGTGGCGGTGCTGAACAGGAACACCAGGCCGACGTACTTGTTGCCCATGGCCAGCGGTACCTTGACGCGCCGGCGCTCCCCGTCCACCTCAGGCCAGGTCACGATATCGGAGGTGAGCCGGGCGGCGGTCACGCCGAACCGCGGCATCGAACCGCCGGCGGCCTTGAGGCCGTGATAGCTGCCCTCCAGAGGTCCGGGCACCAGCAGGTCCTGGCGCGGCAGGTTGGCGGCCGCGCCGTTGCCGAGGTCGATGAACGCCGGCTCCATCACCTGGAAGCATTCCTCCAGGGTGAAGCAGCTCTCGATCTCCTCGTTGGTGAGGATCAGCGTCATGATGGCGCCTGGCCATGGCTTGAAGCCAGGGTGGCTCGGGCTCTCTAGGCGTACTTGGCCCTCAATTCCGCGAAGCGCCGGCCGGATTCCCGGCACCCCTCCTCGAAGTCCTCCGGCATGACGTTGTAGGGCGGCCGGATGGGCCCGGGCTTGCAATAGCCTGACGCTCCCATGAGGATCTTTTCCATCTGGATGTTGTAGGAGGCGAAGACTTCCTGGGAGCCGGTGATGGCATGATGCGGCTCCGCGGCCCAGGCGATGTCGTCGGCGACCGCCTTGGCCCGGTCGGTTTCGCCGGCCGCCAAGGCGTTCATCAGCGCCAGCGCCGGCTGCGGCCCCACCGAGGGAGTCCAGCAGGTGTTGGCGGTCTTGGGCGAGAGTTGCGCGAATTCGTAGGCCAGTCCGATGGGGGGAACGAAGTTTACCCGCCCTTCGGTAGCCGCCACGGCGTCCCGGAGGATGCCCCGGTTGGAAAACTTGGCCGACATCACGGTCGGCGCGACGTTCACCACCCGCCGCCAGAAATCCGTGTCGAAAGCGAACCGGAAAGCCCGGGCATTGGCGTAGACCATGATGGGAAAATCCGGGAACGCCTCGGCCACAGTGCCATAGAAATGCACCGCCATGTCCAGGGTCGCCGGCTGCCACATGGGAATGCCCAGGAGCGTGCCGGTGGCCCCCCGCTCCTTGACGAAGCGGATGCGCTGCGCGATCTCGTGGCCCCCGAGGGCGGTGGTGCCGACGAATGTGGGGACGCGGCCGCCCACGGTCTCCAGCAGACAGGTCACGTAGGCCTCGTAGTCGCTCCGGGATACGGTGGCGCACTCCCCCATGGTCCCCAGCACCATGATGCCGGCGACCCCGTCGCTAACCAGGCTCTCGGCCAGCCGGGCGGTCTCGTCCAGGTCCACGGTGTCCACCGCGTCGAGACTCTCGGCGCCGTCCCTGGCCGGCGTCGGCATGATCGCGAGCACCCCTTGCACGTCCTTGGCTTCCAGCATGTCGTCCTCCTTGTTGTCGGCGCCCGCCGTCGGGGTCAGACGGTCATCAGGTCCCGGGCCACGACGATCTCTCCCGAGTAGTGGGCGGCGACCTCGGCCTTGAGCCGGTCCTCTTCCTGCTCGGACCAGAGGTGGGTGAGCACGAGTTTCCCGGCGTTGGCTTCGGCGGCTATCTTTCCCACCTGAAACGGCTTGGTATGGCGCACGCGGTTGGCCCACTCGGGGTGAATGTATTCCGGGTGGCGGCCGGCCGGCGCGCCGGTCTGCTCCAGCTCCGGCGAGAACAGGACCTCGTGGATCAGGAGGTCGCAGTCCCTGGCCAGCTCCACCAGGGCCGGGCATGGCCGGGTGTCGCCGGAGAAGACGATGGACCGGTCCGGGGTGTCGACGCGGAAACCGAGGCTGCCGGGTATGTGCACCACGCGCACGGCGTCGAGCTTCCATGCCGCGGTCTCCCACACCGGCCCTTCGTCGATCTCGCGGGTAGAGACCTCGAACCTGGAGTTGGTGCCGGTGGCCTTGCGGCCCTGGATATCGATCTTGAAGGCTTCCAGGAGCCCGTCCACGAAAGCGGTGGTCCCCGCCGGGCCGAACACTTCGACGCTGGTGCTGCGCCCCACCATCCAGCTCCCCAGCAGGAGATCGGGAAGCCCGATGATGTGGTCGTAGTGGAGATGGCTGAGAAACACCTGCTCCACCTGCGCCGGGTCGATGCCCGCGCGCACGAGTTGCGTAAGCGCGCCGCGGCCGCAGTCGAGCAGTATGGGCTTGCCGTCGATGATAATGGCGATACAGGATCCCTGCCGGTTCGGGTTGGGCTCCGGGACTCCTGTTCCGATCATAATGACCTCGGTCATGAAAGATCCTCCGAAGTACGAGTTGGGAGCCAGTCTATCCCGCCGGTCGCCGGCGGTTCAAGGACTCGCCTCGACGATGGGGCAAACACTATTTCATCCGCATCGGCACCTGTGCTAGTTCGTAAACGATGGCACATTCAGACAAGGACACGGACGATAAGGGTCCGGCCGCCGGCGCACCCGACGAGCGCAACGGCCTCCAGATGGCGCCCGAGACCATGCTCGATCTGGCGTCCAAGGCAGCCGAAATCCTGGTGGAGCGCATCGACGGTCTTCCCAGGGACAATGCCTGGGACGGGGACTTCCAGCAGGCGCTCGACGCCAAGTTGAAGGGCGATCCCCCGGAGGAGGGCCGGCCGGGCGCGGAGGTCATCGAGTGGGTCGCGCGCGAGGTGCTCCCCTTCGCCACGCGCCTGGACCATCCGCGTTGCTTCGCCTTCATCCCGTCGGCGCCTACCTGGCCAAGCGTGCTAGCCGACTTCATGGCCGCCGGCTACAACTTCAACCAGTGCACCTGGCTGGTGGCCAGCGGGCCCAGCGCCATCGAGCTGGTCGTCATCGATTGGCTGAAGGGTTGGATCGGCTACCCGGACAGCGCCGGAGGCCTGCTTACGAGCGGAGGCTCGGCGGCCAGCGTGGACGCCTTCGTCGCCGCCCGGGAAGCCGCCGGCAACCCCGACGGCGCCACCGTGTACATGAGCGACCAGAGTCACAGCGCCCAGGTCCGCGCCGCCAGGATCACCGGGGTCAAGCGAGAGCACGTGCGGCTGCTGCCGGTGGACGAACGTTTCCGGCTGGACGTGGAGACGCTGGCTCGTGCCGTGGCCGAAGACCGCGCCGCCGGCTTGAACCCGGTCACGGTATGCGCCAATGCCGGGGCCAGCAGCACCGGCGCCATCGATCCGCTGGAGGCCATTGCCGACTTCTGCGAGGCGGAGGGGATCTGGCTGCACGTCGACGGCGCCTACGGCGGTTTCGCCACGGTGACGGAGAAGGGCAAGGAACTCCTGCGCGGCATCGAGCGCGCCGACTCGGTGAACCTGGACGGCCACAAGTGGTTCTTCCAACCCTACGA
>JAPOQB010000910.1 GCA_026710965.1 Deltaproteobacteria bacterium
GGTGCCATCGGTAGTGAAAGAGAACGTCTATTGAAATGCGCATCTCTAATCCTGGCTCCCTCCTCTGCAAACACCTTCCTCCGGCTCAGCCGGCTGATTCGCTTTTCCGCGCACGGGTCCTGACTTTCAAGGAGACAAGAATGTTCAAGGTCGGAGAGAAGGTCGTTTATCCTGCACATGGAGTCGGTGAGATTGAAGCGGTACGAATACAGGTGATTTCCGGGACACAGAAGAAGTTCTACATGCTGCGTATCCTCGATACGGATATGAAGATCATGGTGCCCGTGGACAACGCCATCGCCGTCGGCCTGAGGAAAATCATCGACAAGACGACCGTCACACGCGTGTACCGCATATTGCGGGAAAAGAAGAAGGCGCCCATCGACCAGCAGACGTGGAACCGGCGATACCGGGAGTACACCGAGAAGATCAAGACCGGGTCGGTCATCGAAATTGCCGCCGTGCTCAGGGACCTGTTCCTCCTGAAGGGCGACAAGGAGCTTTCCTTCGGGGAACGAAAGGTGCTGGACACGGCACGGAACCTGTTGGTCAAGGAGCTCTCCATAGCCCGGTCGCATACCGAGGAAAAGATCATGGAGGAGCTGAGCCACATCTTTACGCAATAGCGGAAGACATTCGAATGCTGCGAAAGAGCTGAGGGGGAATCCCTTCGGCTCTTTTTTTTCGCGGGAGGATTTGGTGCGAGTCAATGCCATCATTCTGGCCGCCGGGCGAGGGACGCGAATGGGCGGCCAGGGATCGAAGGTGCTGTTGCCGGTGGCCGGACGGCCGTTGATTCTGCACACGCTCGATCGCTTTGGGCGTTCGCGGGAGGTCCACAAGGCCGTGCTGGTGGTGCCGCCGGAAGACGTACGGGAATATGAAACCCTGTTGCGGACGTCGCCGCCGACAGCTCTCGAAACCGACGTCCGGCCGGGAGGGGAGCGCCGGCAGGATTCCGTGCGCGCGGGGCTCGAGGCGTTGGACCCCGACTGCGAGTTCGTGGCCGTCCACGACGGAGCCCGGCCGTTCGCGGCACCCGACCTGATCGACCGCTGCGTCACGGAGTCCCGCCGGAACCGCTCGGTGACGGCGGCCGTGCCCGCGCGCAATACCATCAAGACCGTGTTTGACGGACAGGTGAGGGAGACGCTGCCGCGAAGCCATTTGTGGGAGATCCAGACCCCTCAGGCGTTTGCGTTGCAGACGCTCCGGGCTGCCTACGAACTCGCCGAGCGGGAAGGGGTGGAGGCGACGGATGACGCCATGCTCGTGGAGCGCATGGGGATTCCGGTCTGGGTGGTGGAGGGAAGCACCGCCAACATCAAGGTCACCTATCCCGAGGACATCCTTTTCGCGGAGGCTCTCGTCACTCGCGGAGTGGTTTGACGTGAAGGCGCGGGGCTGGCGTCCCCGACGGGATTTGAACCCGTGTTGCCGGCGTGAAAGGCCGGTGTCCTGGGCCAGGCTAGACGACGGGGACTGCTCGAATCAGAGTCTCTAACGGTTAACAGAAAACCGTGCCCTTGAAAACCTCGGACAGGCGGGCGGGGGTGGGACAGCCGGTCAAATCCGCGTGCTCAGGTACCGTTCGCCGCTGTCGCACAGCATCGTGACCACCTGGTGGCCCTTCCCCATGGCCTTGGCCACC
>JAPOQB010000952.1 GCA_026710965.1 Deltaproteobacteria bacterium
CCCATGGCCTCCTACGAGGGCAAGTACCTCAAGTTCGACAACGCCGAAATCCACCCCAAGCCGCTGCAGAAGCCCCACCCTCCGGTGTGGGTGGGCGGCTGGATGGACCAGGCCGCGGTGCGGGCCGGCCGTTACGGCGAAGGGTGGATCCCCGGGTGGCTTTCGCCCAAGGAGATGGCCCGGGGCTGCGAGCTCCTCAACAAGGCGGCCGAGGACGCCGGCCGGGATCCCGCGGGCATCAAGATCGCGGTGGAGAAGCTGGCCTGCATCGCCCGCACCCGGGACGAGGCCATGACCCTGGCGCTCCCCACCATCCGCGAGAGCTCCCATACCTACGAACGCGACGTGGACAACATCCAGTTCGCCCTCGACCGCCACATCATCGGCTCGGTGGATGACGTCCGCCGCCGCATCGACGAGTTCATCGAAGCCGGCGTGGAGCACTTCGAACTCAAGCTCATCTACCCGGACATGGACACCATGTACAAGGAAATGCTGCTCTGGTCCGAGGAGATCATCCCGCACTATGTCTAAGCCACAACGAACCCTTGTGGAGTTGCGCTTCGAGCTCAACGGCAAGGACGTGGCCGTGGAGTGCGAGCCGCAGCAGACCCTCTCGGAACTGCTCCGGAACCGCCTGAACCTCACCGGCGCCAAGATCTCGTGCGAGGTGCAGGTGTGCGGGGCGTGCACGGTGCTGGTGGACGGCCTGCCGGTGAGCTCCTGCACCTACCTGGCCTACGAGGCCCAGGGGCGCACGGTCACCACCATCGAGGGACTCGAGGCCGCCGACCGCACGCTGCACCCGATCCAGCAGTGCTTCATCGACGAGTTCGCGTTTCAGTGCGGCTTCTGCACGCCGGGGATGATCCTGTCCGCCAAGGCGCTGCTGGACGACAACCCCGACCCCTCCGACGACGAAATCATTCACCACATGGACGGCAACCTCTGCCGCTGCACCGGATACATCTCCATCGTGAAGGCGATCCGCAAGGCGGCGGCGGTGATGAAGGAGGCTCGGGGATGAGCGACGACAAGAGCCGTGACTTCGAGGTGGTCAACCGCTCGGTGCCGCGCCGCGACGGCCGCGCCAAGGTGTCGGGCCGGGCGCTCTACGTGAGCGACGTCAGACTCGCGGGCATGGCCTACGCCAAGGTGCTGCGGAGTCCCTACGCCCACGCCCGGATCGTCTCCATGGACACCTCCGGGGCCGAAGCCCATCCCGGCGTCTACAGCGTGCTGCGGGGCGATGACCTCGAGGGCCTGAACCCGTATTTCGGCCACGCCGTCAAGGACCACCCGCTCATCGCCATCGACAAGGTGCGCTATGCCGGCGAGCCCGTGGCCGCGGTCATCGCCGAGGACGAGCTCACCGCCTACGAGGCGCTGGAGTTCATCAACGTCGAGTACGAGGAATTGCCGGCCGTCATGGAACCCGGGGAGTCACTGGCGGCGGACGCACCCCTGCTTCACCAGCGCCAGTTCGAGGCCGGCGCGCTGCGCGGGTTCGAAGGAGAGGTCACCGCGGGGCGCGGCACCAACCTGTGCCAGGAGCACCACATCAAGTGGGGTGACGTCGACGAGGCGTTCGCCAAGGCCGCGGCGGTGGTGGAGGGCGAGTACTACTTCCCCATGGCCTACGCCTACGCCATGGAGCCCTACGTGGCCATCGCCGAGGTGGGCGACGACAGCGTCACCATCTATTCGTCGGCCCAGCACCCCTTCATGGTGCGCCACGACCTGAAGACCATCTTCGACATGCCGGTGAGCCAGATCCGCCTGATCGTGCCGTTCGTGGGCGGCGGCTACGGCAGCAAGTCCTACACCAAGATCGAGCCGCTGGTGTCGGCCTGTGCCTGGAAGGCGCGGCGGCCGGTGAAGCTCCAGCTCAGCGTGGAAGAGGCCATGCTGACCACCCGGGGCGACGACGCCCTCACCTGGATGCGCACCGCGGTGGACGCCGACGGCAAGATTATCGCGCGCCAGGCGAAGATCCACATGAACACCGGCGCCTACGCCGAGAACAGCCCGCTGGTGTGCGAGAAATCGTCCAACCGCTGCGTCGGCCCCTACGCCATCCCCAACGTCCAGATCGACAACACCATGGTCTACACCAACACGGTGCCGGCCAGCTCCTTCCGCGGCTTCGGCTGCGCCCAGGTGACCATGGCCGGCGAGTCCCAGATCGACGAGCTGGCGGCCAAGATCGGCATGGACCCCTACGAGTTCCGGCTGCACAACGCGGCGCGGCCCAAGCAGGAGTTCTTTCCCGGCATGCGTCCGTTCGACGGCACCCTGACCGAGGACCTCAAGATCGTCGCCGAGAACATCGGCTGGAAGGAGCCGCTGCCGAGCGGCCACGGGCGCAGCATCGGCTGCTCCGCCAGCGACGCCGGCGCCTATCCGCTCACCTCCACGGCTGTCCGCGTGCACGCCGACGGCTCCGCGTCGCTGATGATCGGCAGCACGGAGCTGGGCCAGGGAAGCCACACCGTGCTGCCGCAGATTGCCGCCGAGGAGCTCGGCATACCCTTCGACATGGTCCGGGTCGTGTCTTCCGACACCGCCATCACGCCCTACGACCGTTCCACCGGCGCCAGCCGCACCACCACCCTCATGGGCCGGGCGGTGCAGGAGGCCAGCCAGGAAGCCAAGGAGCAGATGGTCCGCATGGCGGCGGACGTGCTCGGGGTCGAGGAATCGGAGATCGAGTCCGTCCGCGGCGGCATCACCTGCGGCGAGGCGCGGCTCAACTGGTCCGAGGTGCTGACGCGCTACTACAAGCTCCCGGACGGCGAGGTCATCGGCCGCGCCTACATCCGCAAGGACAAGGACTTCGCGCAGTTGCCGGTGTTCTGGGAAGCCGCCTCCACCGGCATCGAGGTGTCCGTGGACGAGGAGACCGGCAAGGTCACCATGGAGAAGCTCGGCACCTGCGGTGACGTCGGGTTGGCCATCAATCCGGCCCTGGCCGAGGGCCAGGACATCGGCGCCGCCACCACCGGCATGGGCATCGGCATGTTCGAGGAG
>JAPOQB010000953.1 GCA_026710965.1 Deltaproteobacteria bacterium
CCGCGCACCTCCAGCCCCTCCGCCAGCGTCCAGCGCCCGTACGGGTAGAGCGCCGTCAGCGTCGTCTCCAGCCGCCCACCCGCGGCCCCGCCTTCGTAGCTGTAGTCTGCTTCCGAAACGCCATGCGACAACGCCAGCCCGGCCACCCACCGGCCCTTTCGGGCGTCCACCCCCAGCCAGCCGCTCCGCGCCTTGCCGTCGTAGCTCATGCCCTCCGGACGCCCCGAGAAGTCCGAGAAGTCCCCCCGGCCCCACACCGCCCAGCGCGCCGCCGCGGGGTCCGCTCCCCCGGACCCTTCCGCCGCCCCCAGCAGCCACGAGAAGGCGCTGGCGCGCAGAAGCTCCTCGGTGCCGATCCCCCGGCTCCAGCCCGCGCAGCCCCCGCCCGACCCGAGGCCGTCCCGCCGGGCGTCCCCGGCGCCGTAGCCGTCGAACCCGTGGCCGTCGAACCCCTGCCCATCCAATCCGTGCTGGCCGAATCCTTGCGGGTCCAACCCGCCCCAGGCACAGCCGCCCCCCGCGCCCTCCGCCCCCAGGCCCATGCCCGGGGCCGCGAACTCCAACCGCCGGCCCGCCAGCGTCAGGCCCGCCGCCGGCACGACGTTCGCCAGCCGCACGCCGATGTGGCCCAGCGCGCTCGACAGCGTCCGCGTCGCCACCCCCGACAGCGTGCGCTTCACCGCCGCCTTCGCCTCGCCCGTGACCGTCACCGTCACCTCGAAGGTCAGCACCGCGGCGTCCGAATCCGTCCGGTCGGCGTCCGCGTCCTCCGCACGGTACGTGAAGGTCCAGCTCCCCGACCTGCCCGGCGTCCCCGACAGCCGCCGCGTCACCGGATCGAAGTCCAGACCCGCAAGCCCCGCCGGCGACGACGTCAGGCCGTACGTCAGCGCCCCGTCGCCCCTTGTTGCCCGCGGCAGCACCAGCGGCGTCATCGCCCGCCCCCGGTCGAGCTTCACCGCCGCCACCGCCGCGCCGCCGAAGCTCGGCGCCGAGGACCGCACCGCCGGCGGTTGCTCGACTGCCGGCGGCGAGTGGCAAGGGACCTCGAAGTCACAAGGGATCTTGATTTTGAAGGTCTCGCTGGCCCTGTCCGTCTTGTCCACGGTCCTCGGATAGAGGAATCCGCTGGCGTAGCCGTCGGCGTCGTCGGCGGTGTAGGTGACGGCGAAGCTCCCGCCCGCGGTCGGCGCACCCGAGATCGTCCTCGTCGCCGAGTCGAAGAGCAGCCCCGGCGGCAGACCGGAGACGGCGTAGTAATAGGAAAACGTCAGACCGCCGGAAACGATGTCGCCGCCGGTCGCCTCGGGCAGCACAAGGGAGAACGGCTCGCCCACGGAGCCGTCCTGGTCCGGCACCGTCGCCGCGAATCGCGGCGTCGCGGTGTCGGCGAAGGTTCTCACATGGAACATCACGCGGGCCGTGACCGAGGCGCCGTGCGGGTCGGTGGCCGTCACATCCGCCAGCATTGCCGACCACCTCAACGCCGCGGCGCCCCTGAAAAACGCGCGCCCGTTATCGCTGGAGGTCTGTTGGGTGACCCACATGGCAGCCACGCGCACGTTGGCCGGCACTGGCTTCGGTTCGATAAAGAACGTCAGCTTGTCGCCATCCACATCGTCGAACAGCGGCACGAAGTGGGGCGACACCTCGGTGCTGCATACGCTCGGCCACTCCGAGATCTCCCCCCGCCGCCCTGCTAGCTGTCGGGTGCGCCCGGTGCGGATGCCGGATATCCAATAATTGAGTGCCTCTACAGTCGTGCTCGGGTCCCTGATCTCGCAGATGTTTCCTTCCGGCCAGACCCCATTGTATTGCAGCATCCGCGGCGCATTGTTGGTCGACGGCGGCGAGCCGGTCGTGGCGCTGGCCGAGTCCGACCACTCGCCCCCGCCGGCCCCGGTCACCGCGCGCACCTGCACCCGGTAGGTAGTGTTCGCCAGCAGCCCACCGACGGTCGCCGACACCTGGCCCGGCCCGATGTCCGGCAGGCCCGCCCTGTCTTCGACCCAGTCCGCCTCGTCCGTCGGGTCCTGACTCCCGGCGTAGTAGCGCACTTCGTAGCCCTTGGGAGTACCCGTCCCCAGGTCGGCGGGGGGAGACCACGACACGCTGAGCGCGCCGCTATTCGCTGCCGCGGTCGCGGCAACCGACGTCGGCTTGCCCGGCAGGGTCTGCACGTAGCCGTGGAGAGCGATCTTCAGGGGCCACGTGTTGCCGCCCCTATTCTCGCTGCTCCACCAATTCCTGTATCCCGCCCTGTAGGCAATGCTCCATTCCGGCAGCCCGCCCGCATCCTCGGCGTCCGAGCTCGTCACCTTCACCACGTGTCCGGCGGCTGGGGTGGTCACGTCCAGGAACAGCCGGTAGGTCGTGTTGGGGGCCAAGTCGATGCCTTTGCCGGTTGCCGTGTGCCGGTTCAGGCCGGCAACCAAACTGCCCGGGGGGTTGTCAAGGGTGGCGAAATGGGTCCCGGGGAAGTCGTAGACAGTCTTCCCCTTGGCGTGGGTCTCGATCGAGAGGGTGTAGGCCGGGTTGCCTGTCACCTGCGAGAGCGCAATGTCCACTCCGGTCAGCTTGTAGCCCGTGGGGGACGAGCCGGTGGTGAACGGCTGCCACAGATCTTTCCCAAACGACCGACCGAAGTTGGCGTCGCGCTGCAAGTTGTTGCTGACCAGCTTGACCGCCGTCTGGGCCGGCGCGGGCGCGGCCCAGGCCAGTGCCGCCAGCAGCAGCGCCAGCGGTCCGAGCAGCGGGCACGCAGGCCGCCGCCGAGCAATCCCTGTCAGGCCGTTTCCGATCGCGCCAAGTCGCATTCGCCACCTCCCTCGCGCCGCCCCTCTCAGAACCGCAGCCTGAGGTCGAGCAACACGCCGTGCTCGGCCCCGCCGTTGCCGCCCTCGCGGCGCTCGCCCGACAGCTCCATCCCGAGGTCCGCCCGCCAGCCGTCGAAACGCGTCCCGACCCGCAGCCGACGACCCTTCGACATCCCCGCCTCCACGAACGGCGTCAACAGACCGCCCGCCGGCGCCACCGCGACCCCGTAGCCGATGCGCACGTCCAGGGCCGCCTCTTCCCCGGCCCCCGAAAGCCCCGGCAACTCGTCTCGCCACAGCGCCTCCGCGCCGCCCGTGCCCGCGCCCCAGCGCGGCCTGAGCGACAGCGACAGCCCCCGCCCACGAGCCCCGGGACCGAGCCGCGCGGTCACGCTCACGCCCCGCTCCCGAGCACCCTCCTCGGCGTGCGCCGCCAGCAGCCGGCCGCGCGCCTCCACCTCCACACGCGGCGCCGTGTACCGCACACCGCCCGCTACCTCCAAACCGCTCCCCTCCAGCCCGTCGCCGCCGTCCCGCCGCCCCGCAACCTCCATGAACGGCGTCAGCGCCGTCTCCTCGCCCAGCGCCAGCCGCCGCGTAGCCTCCAGACCCACGCGGGCGCGCCAACTGTCCGCGCTCACCCCGCCGATGTACTCCGGAACCGCCCCGATCTCCATCCGCGCCAGGCTCGCGTCCGCCCGGGCCGCCAGCTCGATCCCCGCAACCTCGAGCAGTTCCCGGCGCACCCCGGCCGACCCCATCCGCATCGTCAGATCGCTGGTCGCGGCCTCGGCGCCCTCGGGCATGTGACGCGCCTCCCCGCTCCCCGCCCCGAGAACCCCACGCACCTCCAGCCCCTCCGCCAACGTCCAGCGCCCGTACGGGTAGAGCGCCGTCAGCGTCGTCTCCAGCCGCCCCCCCGCGGCCCCGCCTTCGTAGCTGTAGTCCGCCTCCGAAACCCCGTGGGACAGCGCCAGTCCGGCCACCCACCGGCCCTTCCGGGCGTCCACCCCCAGCCAGCCGCTCCGCGCCTTGCCGTCGTAGCTCATGCCCTCCGGACGGCCCGCGAAGTCCGAGAAGTCCCCCCGGCCCCACACCGCCCAGCGCGCCGCCGCGGGGTCCGCTCCCCCGGACCCTTCCGCCGCCCCCAGCAGCCACGAGAAGGCACTGGCGCCCAGAAGCTCCTCGGTGCCGATTCCCCGGCTCCATCCCTCGCAGCCCCCGCCCGACCCGAGGCCGTCCTGCCAGGCGTCACCGAGGCCTTGGCGGTCGAATCCGTGGCGGTCCAACCCGTACCGGTCGAACCCGCCCCAGGCGCAGGTGCCCGCTGCACCCTCCACTCCCATGCCCGGGGCCGCGAACTCCAGCCGCCGGCCCGCCAGCGTCAGGGCCCCCGTCGGGAGGACGCCCGTCAGCCGCAGGCCGATGTGGCCGAGCGCGCTCGACAGCGTCCGTGCCGCCACCCTCGCCAGCGTGCGCTTCACCGCCGCCACCGCCTGGCCCTTGTCCACGACCCGAACGTCGAAGGTCAGCACCGCGGCGTCCGAATCCGCCCGGTCGGCGTCCGCGTCCTCCGCCCGGTACGTGAAGGTCCAGCTGCCCGACGCCCCGGGCGTCCCCGAAAGCCGCCGCGTGGCGGCATCGAAGTCCAGCCCCGCAAGCCCCGCGGGCGACGACGTCAGGCTGTACGTCAGCGCCCCGTCGCCCCCCGTTGCCCGCGGCAGCACCACCGGCGCCATCGCCCGGCCCCGGTCCAACGCCAGCGACGCCACCGCCGCACCGCCAAAGCTCGGCGCCGCGGATTGTTGTGGCGGCTGAGCGGGATCCGGCGTGTTATTGGTCACCTCCTGTTCGGCGAAGTCCGCCACCGGCTCGTTGGCATTGTCGGCGTCCTTCAGCGGGTTGGCTTCGTCCCCCGCCGTGTAAGTCACCGTGATGCCTGCGTCGCCGTGGGCCACCGCCGGGCTCAGGGTCAGCTCCACCATGGTCGCGTCCCGGCTCTTGAACCCAACCGCGCTCACGGTGGTGGCGGCATCGGTCCCCGCGACGGAAAAACGCGTCGCCTCCGGGGGGGCGCTCGTGTCCAGTTCACGGTCGAAGGCGATCGTCAGCGTCGTCCCGTTCACCGTCGCGCCGGTCGGCGCCGGCGGCGTGTCGTTGGTCACCGCCTGGTTGGTGAAGCTCTCCACGTCGATGCAGGTACGGTCTTGGAGCGTGCGGCCGCTGGACGGCTTGGCGTAGCTCACCGTGACGGTCTGGCCGGGGGTTATCCCCGGCACGAACGCGAAAATCAATGCGCGCGTTCTACGTGTCCCGTCTTTCTCTATGTAAGCAGCCGTCCCATGCCTGCCGAAAGTTCGGTCGACGCCGTTCACGGTGACGGTGAAGGCACTCGCCTCCGGTGTTCGCGACAGCTCCCTGTCGAAGAGGAGCATCACCCAAAGGCGCTCAAGGGACCCGTCTGTTCCCCGCCTCGTGTACGCAGTGAACGCACGTTCCACGGTCGCCGGGTCGTCGTCGCCCTTGTCCCTCACGTAGTCAGTCACATTCACGCTGGCGACTCCGTTGGAAGGATGCTGGCTGTAGCCGTTGCCGCCGTCCACTTCCACCGTCACCGTGCTGCACCCCTCCCTCCTGTGGTCAGCCACCGTCGGCACCGTGTAGGTCGCCGTCCCCGTCGTCGGCACGGTCACGGTGTCGGCCCCTTCGTCGGCCTCGTCCACGCGGTAGGTGCTCTCCGAGACGGTCAGATTCACCGTCAGTGGCGCGTCCGGCGCCGGATTCGCCGTGACCGTGAACTCCGCATCACCGCCCTCGGCCACTATCGTTTGCCCGCCCTCGATGCTGATCACCGGCAAATCGTCGTCCGCCACGCGCACGTTGTCGCCGTCAGCGTCGGAGGACGGCGTGGAGCTGATCGTGACCGGGGACACCGTGGGCGCCGGTGGCCCCTGCGCCGCCGCCGGCGCAACCGCCAGCAGGAGCGCAGAGGCATAGGTGAGCACGCCGAGGATTGGGACCGATAGGCAAACCGTCATGGCTCTACTCCATACGGCGCTTCGCGCCAGCTCAAGATCAGGAGGGTGTTCTCGTTCCCGGCTGGCGCCACGCGCACGGCAGCGATCGGCGGAAGCGGACGACATACCCCATGGCGAACCCGCGCACGTTCTGTGTCGAGTCCACGACCTCAATATTTACCGGTTTTTGAATAAACAGTGCGTGTCGATATCGGCTGGAACGATATCTAATTCGTAAACAAGCGTTCAAGAAGCCATGGATGCGCACGTGCCAGGCCCCGCGAGCGTGCGGAGCCTGTTGCAGCGGTCCGAGGTCGGTCAGCGGCTGGTCTTGGAATCGGGTAGGGCCGGTTCCTGCATCAGGGTTTGATGTCCTGCAGGAACCAGTCGCTCGCTACGTCTTTCCCCAAACCCATCTTCTCGGCCGCCTTCAGAATGCAGTGGCCCATGGCGGCGAACTGGACACCGGTGCCGATGTTGTTGAGGAAGAAGGTGATTTGGCCGGCGTCGGTGCGGCCCGGGACGCGGCCTGACAGGAAGTCCGAGATCTCGGGATAGACGGTCCAGTCCCGGGGCTTTTCCTGGCGGATGCCCGGCAGGTGGTCCACGCCGGGCGGCAGGTGGTGCCGTATGCCGCCCATCCGGGTGTGGATGCCGGTGACGTCGGCCTTGTCGAACACGGTATCGTCGTGCTCGAACTCGCGGATGGCGTTGTAGTGCATGCCCGTCTCCAGCATGTCCCCCGAGATGATGGCGGAAGAGGTGCTGGTGGCGGTGCAGACGATGTCGCACCCGGCAATGGCCGAGGCGACGCTGCCGGTGGGCTCGACCTCGATGCCGGTCCGGCCCATCTCTTCGGCGAAGGCCTCCCGGTGCTCGGGGCGGGGACTGTAGACCTTGACCGTCTTGATGGGGAGCACGTGGGTCAGGAGGCGGAAGTGGGCGCGCGCCTGGCCGCCGGTGCCGATGAGCCCCAGCCTCG
>JAPOQB010000955.1 GCA_026710965.1 Deltaproteobacteria bacterium
AGGCCGTGGTCGAGAAGATCATGGAAGCGCGGGAGAAGGTGGGGTAGGGCGCGCCCTCCTTGACCGGGGTACCGTTCAACCGAACCGATAGGTCCGCGCGGGCAGCGCTTCAGTCTCCACAGTGGACAGGTCGAGGCGCTCAGCAGCATGGTCGATGTCGAAGCCTACGACTTCCCCGTTGGCGTCGAGATCGACGTTCAGTCCTCCTGCAACTTCGCGTGTTTCCGTACCCGGTCCGGGTTTGAACTCGACGTACAGATTGTCGGTTTCGCGGTAGTAGCGCAGCTTCATCAGCCCCCCGTTCGTCACTCTCCGTCCAGCTCCCTATGCAGCCACCTCAAGATCGTCGGGAACACGTCCGGCGATTCGCCCATGTGGCCGCCGGGGAAGAGGCGCATGGCCTTGGGGTTGCCGCACTCCAGCAGCATGAAGAAGTCTTCGATGGGGACCTGGAGGTCGTCCTTGCCGTTGACCAGGAGCATGGGGGCGCAGGGCTGGTCGAGCAGGCCCTGGTCCTTGAGGGACAGGATGGGCATGATCTCGATGAGCTCGTCGAAGGTCTTCTTGCCGAAGAGCCTTGCGCGGGCCTCGATGAGGTCGAAGAGGTAGGACGAGGCGTTGCGCGAGCGTTCCTGCCAGTCGGGCTGGAAGAATCCGTGGATGCCGCCGCCCCAGTTGACCGCGGCGCGCAGCCGCTCCGGCTCCACGTGGGCCAGCTTGGTGGACCAGTAGCCGCCGAAGCTGGCGCCGAGGGCGGCGATGCGGTCCGGGTTCACCTCGGGCCGGGTCACCAGGTAGTCCAGCGCCGTGCTGTAGACCTCATGGGCGGTGTCGGATGCCAGCACCGGGGACTCCCCGGTGCCAGGGCTGTCCATGATGAAACAGCCCCAACCTTCGGCCAGCATGGACTCCACGAAGCCGTGGCGCTCTTCCTTCCAGTTGTCGATGCCGCCCCAGTGCATGATCACCGGCGCCGGCCGCCTGGCCGGAAGCCGGAGGTAACCCACCACTTCCTTGTCGCGGAGGGGCAGGGCGATGCGCTCCAGCGGCGGGTCGAAGTAGCGCGAGGCGGCCAGATAGTTCTCGATGGTCTTGCGGTAGGCTTCCTGCTTGCCGGGTGAACTGGGGAACGGGTGCCGGGCGGTGCCGTAGAAGGCAGCCGCCTGGAAGTAGGCATCCCTGGCCTCGTCCGCCCGACCCTTGTCCTCCGCGTCCCTGGCGGTCTGTTCCCAGCGCGCGCCGGGTTTGCTCCAGGCTTCGGCCCAGGGGTCGGGGTCGAGACCGGTCAGGTCCGAGAGCACTTCCTCGGCTTCCGCGGCGTCCATGAGGTTGAATGGGCTGCGTCTGCCCACGCGCTTGCGGATGCGGTCCTTGATCTCGTCGAGAGTTGCGGCCTGCGCCATGATGGAATCCTCCAAGGTTGCGTCCCACAAAAGACGTTGACGAATATGCACAGGAATTCTTGTCGTCGGCAAGATCCGACGATGAGCATGTCGCGATCTACGATGATATGGGTTGCCCATCTAGATCCATATGGGTACTATGGGATTGTGAAAACAACCCTTGACATACATGACGAGTTGTTGGCGCGCGCGAAACAGCACGCGGCGAATACGGGTCGCCCACTACGTGCCGTGGTAGAGGAGGGCCTTCGTCAGGTGCTCGCCACCTCGGCATCCCCGAGTTCGTACCGTATGCCGGACATGAGCGAGGGGGATCCAAGCGCGGCCGATCCCCTTGAGGCGTATTCCTGGCAAGACCTGCGCGGCTTGATCTATGGAGAGCCGGAGTCGTCATGATCGCGGTAGATACCAACGTGCTCGTCTACGCGCATCGCCGGGAACCGGACCTGCACGAAGCCGCCTTCGCCGTCGTGCGCAGCCTGGCCGAAGGAGATCGGGCGTGGGCGATCCCCTGGCCCTGCTGTTACGAGTTCTTGAGCATCGTGACGAACCGCCGGATCTGGAAGGAGGCGGCGACACCGCCCGCGCGTGCATGGCGGCAACTCGAAGCCTGGACAGCGTCGCCAACCAATCGCCTTCTTGGAGAGACCGAAGATTTCCTGGATATATTGGGTGGCTTCGTACAGCGGCCTCGGGTACGAGGCGCCGTCGTTCACGACGCACGGATCGCCGCGATTTGTCTTGCCCACGGCGCTGAGGCGCTACTCACGCGAGACCGGGATTTCGCCTTGTTTCCGGAACTCAACACGCGGGATCCTTTCCACCGTCGTGCCTGAGTCGCTACGCTGACTGGTGGCCGGAAGCCCAGGCGGCCGATGACGTTCGGGCGCGCGACAGGCGCATGGGTGCCCGGGGTGCCCCCGCCCATTCGGTTGAGAATATCACGATTTCGTAATACAGAATAAGTCCATCCTTCGACTTCGCTCGCTCTTCGGCGAGCTCGGGACTCGCTACCCACGGGACGGGCGGGGGGTGGCGAGCAAAAGGGGGCTGTTATCACCAAAGAAGATTATTACATCCAGGGCATGGAATCGTATGCCGACGATCGGGTGGAGGAGGCCATCGAGTCATACAAGAAGGCTCTCGCCGAGGACCCGGACTACGGTGACGCGCTGCACGCCCTGGGGATGGCGTACGCGAATCTGGACCGCCTGGACGAGGCCATCGAGGCGGGCAAGCGCCTGATCGAGGTGACCCCCGACGATGAGCTGGCTTACACGAGCCTTTCCATCTTCTACCAGCGCAAGGGGATGATCGAGGAGGCCGAAGCCGTCGGCGCCAAGGCCAGGACCCTGGGGTGGAAACGGCAACTCGCCGGGAACAAGTAGCCAATGGCCGCCGCGGCCGGCGGCGCGCGGGAACCCACTGACATATTAACGGGGCCGTCGGCGAAGAAGGGATAAGCATGAATCTGGACAGCATTACCGTCGAATCGATCCGGGATTCTCTGAGAGAACGCAAGTACATCTGCGACCGAAGCCTCGCCACGGTGGTCTATCTGTCGGTGCGGCTGGGCAAGCCGATCCTGCTGGAAGGGGAAGCGGGCGTGGGCAAGACCGAGATCGCCAAGGTGCTGGCGGATGTTCTCGGCACCCGGCTGATCCGGCTCCAGTGCTACGAGGGGCTGGACTCGAACACGGCGCTCTACGAGTGGAACTATCCCAAGCAGATGCTGCGGATCAAGCTGGAGGAGATCGGCTCCCGGGACCGCGAGTCGGTGGAGACCGAGATCTTTTCCGAGGACTACCTCATCAGCCGTCCGCTGCTCGACGCCATCCGCACCGACGGCGCCGAGCCCCCGGTGCTGCTCATCGACGAGATCGACCGCGCCGACATGGAGTTCGAGGCGTTCCTTCTCGAAGTGCTGTCGGACTTTCAGATCAGCATTCCCGAGGTCGGCACCATCCGGGCGGACAAGCGGCCCTACGTCTTCCTGACCTCAAACCGCACCCGGGAGATCCACGACGCGCTCAAGCGCCGGTGTCTCTACCACTGGATCGAGTACCCCACGTTCGACAAGGAGTACGAGATCATCATGACCAAGTATCCGGAGGTCCAGAAGCTCATGGCCGAGCAGATCTGCGCGTTCATGCAGCAGGTGCGGCAGATGAACTTCTACAAACGGCCGGGGGTGGCCGAGACCCTGGACTGGGCCTCGGCGCTGCTGCTGCTGAACCGCGCCGAGCTCGACCCCGAGATCGTGAGGGAGACCGTGGGCTGCGTGTTCAAGTACCGGGAAGACCTGCACCATCTGGAGGAAGAGCTTTCCGGCGACAAGCTCGACATGGACCGAATCCTCAAGGAGCCGGCCACGCTGGTAGGGAACCAGTAACACCGCGACGAGCCGGGAACGGATCATGGCGAGAGAACTGACCGACGAAGAGATCATCCGCGCGGTGGAGCGCTACAAGCCCCTGCGCGGCCAGGGCACGCTGGCGAACATGCTCATGTTCGGCCGGGTGCTCAAGGACCTGGGTTTCCGCATGGGCCTGAGCCAGGTCATCGACGCCAACCGCTCCCTGCCGCTCATCGACATCCAGAGCCGGCCCGATTTTCATCGGGCGGTGGCCGCCAACCTGCTCCACGAACACGAGGACATCGAGCTCTTCGATCAGGTTTTCGAGGCTTTCTGGCAGGGCGACATGGAGATCGAGCCCGCCATCGAGACCATGGAGGTCCCCGCCCAGAGCCCGGACGAGGCGCTGGA
>JAPOQB010000956.1 GCA_026710965.1 Deltaproteobacteria bacterium
ATGCAGGGGCTGGGGCAGGCGCTGAGCGAGGCCTGCACCTTCACCGACGGGAAAATGGACAATCCCAACCTGCTGGACTACAAGATCTTCAGCGCGCTGGACGCCCCCGCCGTGGAGGTGCACCTGATCCAGCACCCCTGCGCCTCGGGCCCGCTGGGCGCCAAGGGCGTGGGCGAGCCGCCCATCATTCCGCCGCCCGCGGTCATCGCCAACGCGGTGTTCGACGCCGTCGGGGTCCGTATACACGACCTCCCGATCACGCCGGAGAAGATCGTCCGGGCATTGAAGGCCAAGCGGGCCGGGCAGCAAACGTAAGGGAAGAACGGAGGCCGCGGAGACGGCCTCCGGATCAGAGCCCGAGCAGCGAGTCGATCCGCTCCTGGTCGAAGCCGACCACGGCTTCGTCGCCGATGATGACCACCGGGGTGCTCTGGAAACCGCGGGCCAGAAGGTCCTTCAGGGCATCCTGGTCCTCACGGATGTTCTTCTCCACGAAATCAACGCCTTTTTGAGAAAGATACTCCTTCTCTCGATGACAAGGCGGTCAACCGGGTTGGGTGAACAGGATGATGGAATCGGCCATGTGTACCTCCTCGTTCGTTCTCATAGCATCCGTTGGGCCATTGTCAAAGCGCGTCTTGACATGACGGCCTCTCTTCTGTAGCGATGGGGCTCGGCGTCCCGAATGCCGACAATACAGCGAACGGAGGAATATCTATGACACGCAAGGGTTTATCCGCTCTGGCCACGGCCATCGTGCTGGGAGCAGCGGTTTTCGTGGCGCCCGCGGCGAGCGCCGAGGACTTCTACAAGAACAAGACGTTCCGCTTCATCGTGGGCTTCTCTCCAGGCGGCGGCTACGACACGTACACCCGGCTGATCGCCCGCTACTTCGGCAAATACGTGCCTGGCAACCCCACCACCCTCGTGCAGAACATGACCGGGGCCGGGAGCCTGATCTCGGCCAACTACATCGGCCGGCGGGCCAAGCCGGACGGGCTCAGCGGCGCGGTGTTCAACAACTCACTCATCGTGCAGTCGGCACTAGGCGACAAGAAGGCGGGCGCGGTGCCCTTCGACAAGATGGAGTGGGCGGGCGCACCCAGCAGGGGCGAGATCGTGTGCATGATGATGGCTTTCTCCGGCAAGACCACCTGGAAGGACGTCATCAACTCCAAGGAACCCATCAAGATAGGCGCCACCCGAGCCGGCTCCACCGGCCACGACATCCCGGTGATTCTCAACAAGGCCATGGGGACCAAGTTCAAGCTCATCACCGGTTATCGGGGAACCGCCACCATCCGTCTGGCGCTCGAAAGCCGCGAGGTCGACGGCTTCTGCTCCCAGTGGGAGTCCATGCGGGTCACCGCCCGGAGCATGCTGGACGCCGAGGGCGAACAGAAGCTGGTGCCCTTCATCATCGACAGCCACAGCTACCCGGATCCGGAGATTCAGAACATCCCGCTGTTCAAAGACGTGCTGAACAAGGAAGCCCTCGCGCTCTACAACTCGTGGGCGTTCCAGATGGCGTTTCAGCGGATGTTGGCGCTGCCGCCCGGGACACCCAAGGACCGCGTGAAGATATTGCAAACGGCCTACGAGAAGACCCTGAAGGACCCCCAACTTCTGGCCGAAGCCAAGAAGTCCAAGATCTTGATCACACCTGTCTCGGGTGCCGAAGTGGAGAAGCTCGTGGACGGGATTATCAACATGCCGCAGAGCGTCAGGGAGAGCCTTTCCTTCCTGGTCAGGCAGTCGAGCAAGTAGTCGTGATTCAAGGGAGGGCGGGGAGCCTACGGTTCCTCCCCCTTCCCTTTCTCCGCCCACCAACCCCGCAATAACTCCGGCTTCAGAACCTTCCCGGTCGGCCCCTTGGGCAACTCGGTCACGATCCGAATGTGCCGCGGGTACTTGAAGCGGGCGAGCCGCTCCGTGCAGTAGGCGGTGAGGCTGCCCGTTCCTGGGTTTGCACCCGCATTCGCCACCACGAAAGCCGCCACCTCCTCGCCCAGCTCCGGGTGCGGCACCCCCACCACCGCGGCCTCGGCGACATCCGGGTGCTCGGCCAGCACCGCCTCGACCTCCTGGGGAAAGACCGAATAGCCGCCCCGGAGGATGCGTTCCCTGAGGCGCCCGGTGATTTCCACGAACCCGTCGGCGGAGACCCGGGCGAGATCGCCGGTCCGGAACCAGCCCTCCTCCAGCGCCGGGGCGGTATCGTTCCAGTACCCTTGCAGCGCCGCCGGGGTCCTGATCCAGAGCTCCCCCGCGTCCGCCGCCCCCGACTCCGCGCCCTCTTCGGCCACCACCCGGATGTCGACGCCCGGAACCGCGCGCCCGATGCATTCAGGCCGGTCCTCCGCCTCCGACGCCAGATACGAGATGGGCCGGAACAACTCGGTCATGCCGTAACCCCGGAGGATGCGATGGCCGGCGCGCCCGCGCCATTCCGACGCCAGATCCCACGGACATGGCGCGGCGCCGGACACGGACAGGCGCAGCGA
>JAPOQB010000957.1 GCA_026710965.1 Deltaproteobacteria bacterium
ACCATGGCCCACGGCGACACGCGCCTCATCCCCATGGAGTTGCAGGAGTCCCTGCTGCCGTTCCGCGTGTCATCGCTCTCATTGCGCGAGGATTCGGGCGGCCCCGGCAAATTCCGTGGCGGGCTAGGCTTCCGCAAGGAGTACGAGATCCTCCATCCCTGCACCCTCAACACCAACCTCGACCGCAGGAAATGCCCGCCATGGGGAGTGCGCGGCGGCAAGGCCGCGAAGACGGGCTGCGTCACCATCATCAGGGTCTCGGGTGAAACCGAAACCCTGGGCAAGGCACAGAACTACAAACTCGGACCCGGCGACCGCGTCATCCTGGAAACCGGCGGCGGAGGCGGCTGGGGACCGCCGGAGGAGCGCGCCGTCGAATTGATCCAGCGCGACCTCGACCGCGGCTACATCACGCCCGAAGGCGCTGTGCGCGACTATGGGGTTCGCGTCGAGGCCGGCCGGGTGGTGAGAGGGTAGCTGCCGGCAACTTCGGCCGTCGGGAGAGTCCGATGAGTACGGAATACACGATCGTGATCGAGAAAGATGAAGACGGCTACTACGTCGGAAGTGTCCCCGCCCTTCCAGGGTGTCACAGCCAGGGAAAGTCTATTGATCAACTGCTGGAACGGATGCAAGAGGCAATCGCTCTATGGCTTGAGGTCAACGGCGAAGATTCTCCCAGCCCGCTTGAACTGATCGGCATTCAGAGAATAGCCGTTTGAGCAGAATGCCCCGTGTGACGGGTGCTCATGTGGTGCGATCTCTGGGCTGTTAGCGTTACGCGTCCGCCCACACGTCGTGGGCCACTTCCACGATGCGGGCGAGCTTGGCTTCCTCGTCGGCTTCGCTCAGGGGGTTGCCCTTGACGGAGCTGGCGAAGCCGCACTGGGGGGCGAGGGCCAGGCGCTCCAATGGGGCGTGACGGCCGGCTTCTTCGATGCGGCGCTTGAGGTGGTCGGCGGATTCGAGGCTCGGGCCCTTGGTGGAAACGATGCCGAGGGCGACGACCTTGCCGGCGGGGAGGAAGCGCAGGGGCTCGAAGGTGCCGGCTCGCGGGGTGTCGTATTCCAGGAAATATCCCTGGACGTTGATCTCGTTGAACAGCACCTCGGCGACCGGGTCGTAGCCGCCCGCGGCGGCCCACAGGCCCTCGCGGTTGCCGCGGCACTGGTGCATGGTGACGGTGACGTCCTCGGGCAGGCCGTCGAGGGCCTGGTTGATGCGGCGCGCATACTCGGCAAGGACGGCCTGGGGGCCGGAGCCCCAGGAGCGGAACACGTCGTCGTAGGTGGGATCGCACAGGAACGGGATGGCGACGTCGTCCAGTTGGATGTAACGCGCACCCGCGTCCACCAGCGCGGCCAGTTCCTGCCGGTAGGCGGCCACCAGGTCCTCCCAGAACTCATCGATGTCGTCATAGGCGGAACCCAGCACACCCGGGTCACCGCCGGCGAAGCAGTAGACCACCGGCGGCGCCGGAATGGTGACCTTGGGGACGGCGCCGGTGCTGGCCTTGAGGAACTCGAAGGCGCGTACGACGGCGCTGGGGCGCCAGCGCACCTTGCCGTCGACCCACACGACGGTGAAGTCCTGCTGCCGGTTTTCCTCGTTGCGCCAACTGAAGGGGGAGGCGGCGCCCTGACGGGTGGCGGAGAAGCCCTCCCAGGTCATCATCAGCTCGCTGAACCAGCTACGGCGGCGGAACTCCCCGTCGGTGGCGCCGCG
>JAPOQB010000958.1 GCA_026710965.1 Deltaproteobacteria bacterium
ACTCTGTCGATGGTTTCCCCCGTGTTCATGACAGGTGCGAGTCACTCAGCTTGAACCCGGCCTCTTCGTCAAGCCCGCTGCCCGGCGTATGTCCCTGCACGACCAACGGAGTTACAACAACGCGTGGCTTGGCGGGCGGATGCATCTCGTCTAAGATTAAAGAACACGCGTTTGGTGCCGATTCCTTCTTTCAGGAGGTTCGTACAATGTCCAGAGACACCTACAAGTACCACTTCAGGCAATGCGGACGGATCGTGTACAGCGGCATCACCACCGATCTCAGGAAGCGCGAACGGGAACACCAGCAGCATTTCGGAGAAGACGGACACATCAAGCAGGTGGGGAGCGCCACAACCCGCGAGGCCGGCCTGAAGTGGGAAAGCGAGCAGACGAGACTCGGGAACCCCACGAGAATGACCGGGATACTCAGGACTGCCTGAAAACCTTTCGCGTCCAAGACGATGAACACAGCCCTCTACCTGCAAGTCATTTCCATACCGATCGGCGTCGTGGCCGTCGCGCTACCCATATTGATAACCCCTGTCGCTTTCGTCTACGTGAAGGGGCTGGCCGGACGCATAGACGACCTTTCCGACAGTGTCGATCAACTATGGGATCATGTCCGGCGAACCAGTCCCGGACCAAGCTGATTCCCCGTCACGGCATGATCGCACTGCTCGCAAACATCGGCGGACGGACACTCGGGGGGGTGGCCGGCATGGGCGCGGGCGTCATCTTCTTCGGTTCGGCCCTGGCCTGGGCGTTGCGGCCGCCCGCCAAAATCCGCCTCATCATACAACAAATCCGCGCCATCGGGGTGGACTCGCTCCTGGTGGTGCTGCTCTCCGGGCTCTTCACCGGCATGGTGCTGGGGCTCCAGGGCTACTACAGCCTGCGGAAATTCAATGCCGAGAGCTTCCTGGGCGCGATGGTGGCCCTGAGCCTGCTGCGGGAGCTGGGGCCGGTGCTGTCCGCCTTCATGGTCACCGGCCGGACCGGATCGGCCATGGCGGCCGAGCTCGCCTCCATGCGGGTCACCGAGCAGATCGACGCCATGCACGCCATGGCCATCAATCCGGTGAAGTATCTGGTGTCGCCGCGTATCATCGCGGGCGTCATCGCCATGCCGCTGCTCACCTGCATCTTCAACGTCATCGGCATCCTCGGCGCCTATCTGGTGGGCGTGGGCCTGCTGGACCTGGGATCGGGCAGCTACGTGGCCGGCATGGAGCAGAGCGTCCAGCTCAGGGACGTGGGCGAAGGGCTGCTCAAATCCGCCACCTTCGGGCTGATCATCTCCTCGGTGTGCTGCTACAAGGGATTCCACGCGCTCCCCATGGCCACCGGGGTGGGCCGGGCCACCACCGAGGCGGTGGTGCTGTCGTTCGTGCTGATCCTGGTGTCGGACTATTTCCTGACCTCGGTGCTGCTGTAGTGGCGTCAATTCGTTCAGTCCGGAGCCTTCCATGATCCAGGTCATCGACGTCTACAAGAACTTCGGCCAGCAGGGCGTCCTCCAGGGCACCAACCTGACCATCGATGACGGCGTCATCACCACCATCGTCGGCGGCAGCGGCTCGGGCAAGACCGTGCTGCTCAAAACCATGATCGCCCTGTTGCTGCCGGACCGTGGACAGATCGCGGTGGACGGCACCGACATTACCCGGCTGGGACAGGGGCCCCTGAACGAGATCCGGAAGAAGTTCGGGTTCCTGTTCCAGGGCGCCGCGCTGCTGGATTCCATGACCCTCTTCGACAACATCGCCTTTCCGCTGCGGGAAAGGACCCGCCTCGGGGAGGACGCCATCGGCGGCAAGGTGAGGGAACGGCTCGAGCAGGTGGGGCTCAAGGACATGGGCTACAAGTACCCCGCGGAGGTGAGCGGCGGCATGAAGAAACGGGCCGGATTCGCCCGGGCGCTGGTGACGGATCCGGAGATCGTGCTCTTCGACGAGCCCACCACCGGCCTCGATCCCCTGCTGGGCCAGAGCATCCACCAGCTCATCGCGGCGATGCAGGACCGTCTCCGCTTCACCGGCGTCATCGTAAGCCACGACATTCCCGAAGTCTTTACAATATCCCACCGCGTGGCTATGTTGGCCGACGGAGTGATCGCCGACAGTGGTCCCACCGACGAGTTCGTAAAATCGCGCAATCCCGCGGTCAGGCGGTTCCTCGGGGCCGAGCCCCCGGAGACGGAACGCGCCACCTCCGGTACGGCGGACACAACATGAACCACAGAGCTACGGAAATCGTTGTCGGCCTCTTCGTGGTGGCCGGGCTCCTCTGCCTTGGTTACCTCGCCATCCGGCTGGGCAAGCTCGAAGCCTTCGGCAATTCCGGATACATGGTGTACGCCGACTTTGCCAACGTGGCCGGGCTTCGCCGCGGGGACTCGGTGGAAATCGCCGGCGTCAGCGTCGGCCGGGTGGACTCCTTGAGCCTCGTCGACGACCGCGCACGGTTGATGCTGCGCATCGACCCGGGCGTGGCCATCCAGGAAGACGCCATCGCCTCCGTCCGGGCCAGGGGGCTCATCGGCGACAAGTTCGTCGCCATCTCTCCCGGGGCATCCGACCGCCTCGTTCCATCCGGCGGCCGGATACGCGAAACCGAATCGCCGCCCGACATCACCGACCTCATCGGCAAGATGATCGGGGGAGACGTGACGAAGGGCGCGCCTTAGCGTCGTCGCATGCCGTTCCGGAAACTAGTCCAAACCGGCCGCAACTATCTTTCGTTCTACGGTTGGCGGATGGTGCTGGTGGGTTGTCTCTTCCGTTTTCTCGGCGGGGGTTTCCACTTCTACGGCTTTACCGTCTTCGTGGCGCCATTGGGCAAGGACCTGGGCATCAGCCGCGCGGCCACGAACCTGATATTCGGTCTGGCAAGGGCCGAAGGGGCTCTCGAAGGCCCCTTGGCCGGATATCTCATC
>JAPOQB010000369.1 GCA_026710965.1 Deltaproteobacteria bacterium
ACTTTCACGACCCCGGCCGCCTGGTACTCAGGCGCGACACCGGCGGCGGCGGTCAACCCCTGGCGGAAGACGTGCAGGGCTTCACGGTGGAATTCCTCGACGCCGCGGGCAACCCCACCACCGTCACCGCCGCCATACGACGACTCCGGGTCAGCGTGACGGCGAGGACGAGCAAGCCGGACCCGAGGTACCCTCGGAACGGCGGTTACCGCACCCACATGCTGCGCTCGGTTGTGACACCAGCCAACCTGGGGTTGTGAGGTCGCATGCGGTGATGGGCCGCTGAAATGGGCGACGGTGAGGTCGGTCCTGCGGGTCCGAAAATTCCCGGACCGCGGTGCGCGTCAGCGCGGTTCCGGACTCTCCTCCGGCGGCCGGACCAGGACGTATTCGCAATCCTGCTTGTCCGGCAACTCCCGGAGCTCCGCGATGACCTCCTCCGCTTCGTCGCGCGAGTAGAACAGCCCCACCGTGCTGACCTCCCCGTCGGACCTGCGCTCCTGAAGGTAGAACTTGTCCATGGCACCCCTCAGTACTTGGGGGTCTTGTAGCCGACCCGCTTGCGCTCCTTCATGAAGGTCTTGAAGGTGGTGCGGTGACCGCGGACGTTGTAGGGGCAGACGTCCACGCACAGGTGGCAGTACTCGTCGCGCAGGCGGGAGTAGGGGTAGCACTTCTCCAGGTCGATCAACCAGCGCTTGATGCCTTCGGTGACCACGTGGTCCTCGGGGATCGCGTCGCCCGGGCAGTTCTGCATGCACACGTTGCAGTTCATGCAGAAGTCCTGGACGCCGAACTCCCGCGGCTCGTCCACGTCCAGCGGCAGATCGGTGGTGACCATCCCGGGCCTGAAGTCGGCGCCGTACTTCTCGTTGATGAGGCTCCCGTGCCGGCCGAGCTCGCCGAAGCCGACCTGGTAGAAGACCGGAATGGCCTGCACCTCCCGGACGCCGTTGTGATGGGCCCACGCGGGATAGCCCAGGTCGCGGATGTAGGCCGCCAGCTCGGTTGACAGGTCGGAGCACGCCGCGTAGACCCGCATGGCCTCTTCCTCCACCGCGTCAGCTCCCTCCAGCACCTTGTGGTAGTCCTCGACAATGCAGGCGGCGATCACGAACTCGTGGGGGACCTCCTTCCCCAAGTCGATCATGGTGGGAGTGAGCCGGCAGATCCCCACCAGATCGGCGCCCAGCTCCCGCGCCTTGGCCTTGATTTGCGCCGTCATGGCGGACCGGTCCGTCACCTCCACACGCCGCGGGTTCACCGGGCCGTCCCGGAACTTGGCGTTCTCCACCCAGCGTTCAGTGTAGGCGACCACCTTCCCGGTACGGCTGGCGTAGTGGGGCACCGCCTCCAGTCCCATGTCATGGACCATGGAGGCCAGCACCGGATCGGCCATTCCCTGCATTCGTCTCGGCGTGGTTCCGCGCATGGAGTGCTCCCTTTTCGGGTAGTACCGCCCTCGCCGGGGCGACGAGGTTGCCTAATCGCCTGTATCAAAACCGGCGCCCGCGTGGCAATACCCGGCGGCCCGCCACCGGACACGGCCGGTTGGGCAGCCGTCTCATTCTCGTGTAATAATACCGTGCTAGGGATGTTGCGTTTCGTGACCATCGAGGGGGGCGACGGATCCGGAAAATCCCGGCAACTCGGACTGCTCGATGAGTACCTGGATTCCCGCGGAGTGTCCCGGCTGCTGACCCGCGAGCCGGGCGATACCCCGCTGGGGAAGCAGCTCAGGAAGCTCGTGCTCGAAGGCCGCCCGGAATCCCTCTCGGACGAGACCGAGCTGTTCCTGATCCTGGCGGACCGGGCCCAGCACGTCCACGAGGTCGTGAGGCCCGCCATCGAGCAGGGCAAGCTGGTGATGTCGGACCGCTTCGTGGATTCGACTCTGGCGTACCAGGGTTACGGCCGCGGCATGGACCTGGCACTGCTGCGCCGGCTGAACCTCGTGGCCACCGGCGGCACCATGCCCGAACTGACCATTATCCTGGACTGCCCGGTGGAGGTGGCGCTGGCCCGGGCGGCGGAACGGCAGGACCGTCAGGACCGTCAGGCCTCCCGCGAAAACCGTTTCGAAGCCGAAGGAGTGGCGTTCCAACGCCGGGTGCGCGAAGGGTTCCTCGAGTTGGCCGGGGCTGAACCCTCACGCTGCGTCGTGGTCCAGTCCGACGGCCCGGTGATGGCGACCCAGGAGAAGTTGAGACGGATCATTGATGAACGCCTTCACGTCGGAGCGCGCCGATAGGACCCGGTTTCCGGAGACATGATACTGCGGTTCCAGGACATCATCGGCCACCAGGGCCAGATCGAGTTGTTGCGGCGGGCGGTGGACCGCGATCGGCTGCACCACGCCTATCTCTTCGTCGGCCCCGAGGGCACGGGCAAGAGGACCGTGGCCACCGCCTTGGCGGCAGCCATTCAATGTCAGGCCGGCGGCAGTGACGCCTGCCGCGAGTGCCCGAGCTGCCTGTGCATTCGGGACGGCAACCACGCGGACCTGCACTGGCTGGAGCAGCGCAAGGGCAAGCGGGACATCACCATCGAGCAGGTGCGGGAGTTGCAGAAACAGTTGGTGCTGCGCCGCTTCACGGGAAGGAAGAAGATCGCCATCATCGACCCGTTGACGCTGGTGAACCTGCATGCCCAGAACGCGCTCCTGAAGACCCTGGAGGAGCCGCCGGACGATTCCCTGCTGATCCTCATCGCCGAGAGCACCGGGGGGGTCCTGCCGACGGTGCTCTCCCGTTGCCTGCGGCTGCAGTTCTTTCCCTTGGCGGCGGAGCAGGTGGCGGCCATCCTGGTCCGCCGCAAGGGGCTTGCCGAAGACCGCGCCCTGCTGCTGGCCTCCCTCAGCTACGGCAGCCTCGGCACCGCGCTGGAGAGCGACGAGGCGGAACTGCTGGACCAGCGGCAGGATTGCCTCCGCGGGCTGGCGGCGCTCTCGGCCGACGACATGCGCGGAATCACCGCGCTGGCGGAGGAGATGGGCGGCGACCGGGAGAAGGCGTTGAAATTCCTGGAGTGGGTCAGGGGATGGCTGCGTGACATCATGGTGCTCCAGGTCACGGGCTCCACCGCGACCGTGTACAACCGGGATTTGCTGGAGCAACTCCAGCGGGCCGCCGCGACCCGCCGCGTGGAGCAATCGACCGGAGCCCTGGCCGAGATCGACAACGTCACCCGGGCCATTCACCGGAACTTCAACCGGCGCATGGTGCTGGAGGGTTTCATTCCCATGCTACTGAATTGAAGGGACTCACAGACTGCCATGGACCGCATATACTTCACCACGCCGATCTACTACGTGAACGCCCAGCCGCACCTGGGGCACACCTACACGACCATCATCGCGGACACGCTGAAGCGCTACCACCACACGCGGGGCCGGGACGCGTATTTTCTCACCGGCACCGACGAGCACGGCGACAAGATCGCCCAGGCGGCAGCCGCGGACAACATCGACCCCAAGGCCTACGCCGACCGCATCAGCGGGCTGTTCCGCTCCACCTGGGACACCTGCGGCATCGCCTACGACCAATTCATCCGCACCACCGACGACTACCACAAGGCCACGGTGAGCCGGATCCTGCAGCACATCTACGACGCCGGCGACATCTACTTCGGCGAATACGGCGGGTTCTACTGCTACGGCTGCGAGCGCTTCTACACCGAGAAGGAGCTGCAGGACGGCAAGTGTCCGGACCACCAGACCGAAGCCGCCTACATCGAGGAGAAGAACTACTTCTTCCGCATGGGCAAGTACCAGGACCGTCTCATCGAGCACCTCAACGAAAACCCCGATTTCGTCACGCCGCAGCGGTATCGCACGGAGGTGCTTTCGCTCCTGCGCGAGCCGCTGGAAGACCTGTGCATCTCCCGGCCCAAGAGCCGGCTGCAATGGGGCATTCCGTTGCCCTTCGACGGGGACTACGTCACCTACGTGTGGTTCGACGCGCTGATCAACTACGTGAGCGCGCTGGAACACAAGGGCGCGGATTTCTTCGACGCCTACTGGCCCTGCTGCAACCACCTCATCGCCAAGGACATCCTCAAGCCCCACGCCGTGTTCTGGCCCACCATGCTCATGGCCGCCGGGCTGCCGCTCTACCAGCGCCTCAACGTCCACGGCTACTGGATCATGGACAAGGGCAAGATGTCCAAGAGCCTGGGCAACGTCATCCGCCCCCTCGACATGAAGGAGCGTTACGGCATGGACGCGTTCCGCTACTATTTGTTGCGGGAGATGGTGTTCGGCCAGGACGCGACCTTCTCCATGGAAGCGTTCGTGAACCGCGTCAACGCCGACCTGGCCAACAATTTCGGCAACCTGGTGAGCCGCGTCCTGGCCATGCAGAAACGGTATTTCGGCGGCGTGGTCCAGCCCATGGGCGACGGCGCCCGGGTCGAGGACCGGGAGCTGAAGGAAGCCTTCATGGCGGCGGCGGAGAACGTGGACCGTCACATGGAGGAGATGGCCCTCCACCGGGCACTGGAATCGATCTTCGTGGCGCTGGACAAGACCAACCAGTACATCGTGCAGACCGCGCCGTTTACCCTCGTCAAGGACCCGGACCAGAAGCCGCGGGTGGGAGAGATCCTGCACAACGTGCTGGAGGGCGTGCGCTTCACCGGCGAGCTGCTGGCGCCCTTTCTGCCGGAAACCGCGGCGGCGGTCCGGAACCTCCTGGGACTCCCGGCCGGAGACGGCCTGCGGACCGAGTGGGGCGGCTCCTTCCCCGAAGGACACCAGGTGCAGCCGCCGCAAATCCTCTTCCCCCGGATCGAAGAGACGGAGAGCGAC